>CAZLPC010000139.1:0-6529 GCA_964561305.1 uncultured Anaerolineae bacterium | reverse complement strand
CCTCAAGCTCGGCCAGTCGGTCTCGTTCGCGCTGCACTATGTCGGGCTTGGCACGGCTGACAAAATTTTCATTAGACAGCAACCCGCGCACTCGCTCAATCTGCTCGATTAAGTTATTACGTTCTTTTTGCAGACGCTCACGTTCAGCATCTAAGTCTACCATTCCAGCTAATGGCAGATAAATCTTCGTGTCTGCCGATACCACCACTGCTGAATCGGCTGGGGCATCACCCTGAGTAAACGTCACCTCTTGCACATTGCATAAGCGCGTAAAGATATAGCTATAGTTGGCTAAGGCTGTCGCAAAAGCACCCGGATCAATCACTGCATTAATGCGTTTGCTGGGTTCAACTTTATATTCATTGCGAATGTTACGGATACCAATCACCAATTCTTTAAACGTTTCGATGGTCTCCTCTGCCTCTTCATCTACATAGCTCATGTCGGCTTTGGGCCATGCCGCCATAATCAGAGCCTCGCCCTCATGTGGAATGGCCTGCCACAATTCTTCTGTAATAAATGGCATATAGGGATGCAATAACCGCAAGCAAGTATCGAGGCAATAGACCAGCGTAGCCCGCGTGCGCGACTTCGCGGCATCGTCGCCCCCATATAAGGCGTGCTTGCTCATCTCAACATACCAGTCAGCCAGTTCATCCCACACAAAACTTAAAATTTGCCGGCCTGCCTCGCCATATTGATAGGTCTGGAACAAACGATCCACATTATCAACCAAACGATTAAGCTGACTTAAAATCCAACGGCTGGGCAGGTCTAACAAGGCCTTATCAGGTTGGCCTTGTGGTGCTTCATCATCCAGATTGCTCAAGATAAAACGGGTAATTTGCCACACTTTGTTGCCAAAATTACGAGAGTATTCAACGCGGTTCATAGCCATGTTCATATCATTGCCCGGTGTTGCACCTGTTAGCAATGTAAAGCGTAAAGCGTCTGCCCCATACTCATCCACCACTTCAATCGGATCGATCACATTGCCCTTGGTTTTGCTCATTTTTTGGCCGTGTTCGTCACGGATAAGACCGTGCAAATAAACCGTATCAAATGGCGCTTTGTCGGTCAGCCACAACCCCATCATGATCATCCGCACCACCCAAAAGAACAAAATATCATAGCCAGTTTCCATCATTGCAGTGGGATAATAGCGTTTCAAGTCTTCCGTCTGTTGGGGCCAGCCCAAGGTGCTAAAAGGCCACAACCCACTGCTAAACCATGTGTCCAGCACGTCTGGGTCTTGTTCCCATTGGCCACTATCATCTGGCGGGCCATTAAGGCTCATTTGGATTTCGCCCGTTTCGGCATGTGTCCATGCTGGGATGCGATGACCCCACCATAACTGACGGCTAATGCACCAGTCTTCAATGTTTTCTAGCCAATGAAAATACACTTTTTCGAAGTGTTCTGGCACAATCTTTATACGGCCATCTCGCACTGCTGCAATCGCCTTGTCGGCCAAGGGCTGAATCTTCACAAACCATTGTTCTGACACTAACGGCTCAACAACCTCCCCACCGCGTTGGCTAATGGGCACTGTCATTTCGTGCGGCTTCGCTTCTATGGTTAGACCAGCGACATCCATATCGGCCCAAAGTTTCTCGCGTGCCACAAACCGATCTAGACCAGTATAGGGCCCTGCGGCTTCATTGAGTGTGGCATCTTTGTTCATAATATTGACGATCGGCAAACCATGGCGTTGCCCAATTTCATAGTCATTAAAGTCGTGGCCGGGTGTAACCTTAAGTGCCCCCGTCCCAAACGCACGATCCACATATTCATCAGCAATCACAGGAATTTCGCGGTTTAGCATCGGCACAAAGGCTTTCTTACCAATCAGATGCTTATAGCGCTCATCATCAGGATGCACACACACCGCCGTATCGCCCAGAATCGTCTCTGGACGGGTAGTAGCCACGGGCAAATACTCGCCACCTTCTATTGGATAGCGGAAATAATAGAGTTTGCCCTCGCGCTTCTCATTGTCCACCTCTAAATCGCTGACAGCCGTTTGCAAGCCCGGCGACCAATTGATCAGTCGCACGCCTTTATAAATGAGGCCATCGTTCCATAGGCGCATAAACGCCTCGCCTACAGCATCCGACAACCCGTCATCCAACGTAAAACGCTCTCGGTCCCAGTCACAAGATGCGCCTAGTCGTTGTAATTGTTTTTGGATGCGCCCACCATATTTTTCTGTCCATTCCCATGTGGCATCCAAGAAGGCATCGCGCCCTATTTCTTGACGGCTTGTGCCATTATCGGCCAACATCTTTTCGACTTGAAGCTGGGTGGCAATGCCCGCATGATCTGTGCCGGGAACCCACAGTGCCGCCTTGCCATTCATCCGCGCATAACGAATCATCAAATCCTCTAGGCTAACAAACATAGCATGGCCGTTGTGCAATGCCCCCGTCACGTTGGGTGGCGGCATACTAATCACATAGGGTTCGGCATCTTGGGCGGCGGCTTCGGGCTTAAAATAGCCCCGCGCCAACCACCACTGATACAGACGTTCTTCAGCCTCTTTAAACTCAAAATTTTGGGTTAATTCGCGCTTGGTCATTTATCCTCCTCTTAAACAGGTTTTGTAGCGAGCATAACCAGCTCTAAGCGATCACGAACGTTTTGGATGTCATTGAAGCCGGCCTCTAGTAAGGCTACTTGGGCCTCGACCACGGTTAATGGGCGATAGACAACTGGCCGCCGCACAGCCCGATAGTCTGTACCACGCCCACTAACAATAAAGCTGTTGACCGTGACCGTTAGCGGTGGGCCATCATCCCAGTCCCAAATATCAAAGGTAATCACTTGTGGATCTTGTTCTAAGTCAGGGTCATGAACGCGCCCCGGAAAAAAACGTGGGCGATCCTCGACAAATGGCTCAAAATCTTGAAAGCCAATAATCACAGTGCCGCCGGGCCGCAACAGCTTATAAAAATTGGTTAGGGCCTCTTCAATGGCTGCATCAGTAATGAGATGTGGAAATGCATTGCCCTTTGTCAAAATCGCGTCAAAATCGCCCGTTACGGCATGGACTAAGCCTGCAAAATCAGATTGCACGAACGCAATTTTATCTGCCACCCTATATTCTTCGGCATGACGACGAGCGCGTTCTAGCATCCCTTCGCTTGGATCAGCAGCCGTTACGGTATAGCCCAACTGGGCTAATGCAATAGACTGTGTGCCGGGCCCACACGACGCATCTAATACATGCTTAACTTCGCGATCACGCAACCAACGCCTTAGCTGCAAGCCTTCGCGCTCTAGTGTGCTTTTCCAATCACGATACCAAAGATGATAATCGCCGGCCACCGCGTCATAAAATTCAGTGGTGGTGTTTTTCCAGTTTTGTTCACTCACAAGGCCTTTATCCTCTCAATCAAAAAACCCCTCCGCCTACTCCAAAATTGGATCAGGACGAAAGGGTTTTGCTTCCGCGGTACCACCTGTGTTCCCTACATCAATATAGATGTAGGACACTCATTGCCTGCGATAACGGGCAGTCCGTGTGGGCTTACTGGCTTTACATTCGGCCCACCACTCTAGAGTGACGTTCAGCGGAGATTATGTGGTTGCTTTCAGCCTATGGCAACCATCTCTTTTGCATAATCGTAAACCGCTTACTCTTCTCTATCATTGCTTTAAAACTATTGGAAAAACAGTGAAAAGCCATCCATGGGAGTTGAACCCATAACCTATCGCTTACGAAGCGATTGCTCTGCCAATTGAGCTAGGATGGCACTACTAAAACACAGTGTAGCATCCTCTGAAAAGTAGGGCAAGTCTTAATTTTGTTTCGAGAGTAGGTTAAACTAGCACAAAAGTTAAAATAACAATCCACGTTCATTGCTATAGTTGAAAGTACAATGTGAATATGCGAAAGATAGTTGTTTTTGTCGGCCTTCTCACCATTTTATCGCCTTTGCTCTTCAATCAGTTCACCTCTACACAACCAATTATGGCCCAAGATGACAATCTTTACGGCGCAGAATGGTTTGGCAATGGCATTATGTATGAGGTATTTGTAAGGAGCTTTAGAGACAGCGATGGCGACGGCATCGGCGATTTGCGCGGTGTCTTAGAAAGCCTTGATTATATTCAAAGTTTGGGCGCAAACATTATATGGCTGATGCCCATTCACCGCACCACCACCTATCATGGCTATGATGTGGTAGATTATTACAGTATCAATCCAGATTATGGCACAATGGAAGACTTGCAAGCCCTTATCCAAGAAGTGCATCGGCGCGATATGTACATCATTATGGACTATATCGCCAACCATACCTCAAATGCCCACCCATTTTTTATAGACAGTATTGGCAATCCTGACTCTGAACACAGTCACTTTTATCGTTGGACAAATGAGCGACAGACGGAATATCGCAGCTTTGCCAACGTAGGCTATCTACCCGAAATTAGCTTTGACAGCCAAGCAGCGCGTGACTATATGGTCGAAGTGGCTCAGTTCTGGCTTGATCCTAACGGGGATGGCGATACGTCGGATGGTTTCGACGGCTTGCGTTGCGATGTGGCTACGGGGCCACCACTCGATTTTTGGGCCGAAGTACGGGCCGGTATGCAAGAAATCAATCCCGATAGCGTTTTATTGGCTGAAGCATGGCTGCGAAATGGGCGTGAACTAAGCCGCTTTGTCGAAACAGGTACAGCTTTTAATGCACTTTTCGACTTTCCGACTTACCATGCCATTGCTTCCGATCATGATCGCAATGATGATGGGATTATGTCGGGGGTGGTTTCTGGTGACTTTTTAGAAATTCCGGTCAATGGGGCCCAACGTCTCTATCCGCAAGATGCTCATTTAGTGCGCTTTGCCAACAACCACGACACGAACCGTATTATGAGCGAGGTTGAAGGCGATGTTGATCGTGCTAAGGCTGTGGCGGTGTGGTTGCTCACTGTCCCCGGCACGCCCATGATCTACTATGGCGAAGAAATTGGCATGTTGGGCAGTAAAGGTACGGGGCCACGAGTTTATGACGAGTATCGGCGCGAGCCAATGGATTGGTATGCTAGCGAAAGCGGCGAGGGCATGACAACATGGTTTCGGGTCGGCGACCGCTATAATGCCCCCCTTGATGGCATCAGCGTTGAAGAACAAGATACTGATCCCGATTCATTGCTCAATCATTATCGTTTTCTAGGCGAACTACGGCGCACCAATCCGGCACTATATAGCGGTGGTGTGGGCAAAATCGATCTCTCAAGTGAGGGTATTGATCTCTATGCGATGTATCGGGGCGATTTGGATGGCGAGTTGTTTTATGTGGTCATCAACTTTGGAACCGAGACCATAAACGCAACATTTACCCAAGAAAATCTCGCGCTCGACACTGCTGAGACGATCCTCAGCAGTGGGTTTTCGTACATGGGCACAGACTTTAGCATTGAACCTGCCGGCTACGCCATCCTCAAAGTGAAATAAATCAAAAAAGCCCTGCGTGTATCTTCGCGTAGGGCTTTTTCTACGGTTAATACAATAACTAACCCTTCACACCACCGACTGTCAGACCCGATACAATCCATCGTTGGAAAACATAAAACAAGGTGATAACTGGAATCGCCATAAGAATAGCCATTGCCGCAAATTGGGTATAGTCGGGATCAGCTTGGGTTTCTCCACCCCCCGAAATACCACGTAACGCAATCGCCAATGTGGTATCGGATGAGTCGGCTGCACCCGACAAAAACTGTGTGGCCAGAATAAACTCTGTCCACCCGGCCATAAACCCAAATAAAGTCGTAATGGCTAAGGCTGGCAAAGCGAGTGGCAAAATCACCCGTATAAATGTTGTGATCAGGTTTGCCCCATCCACTAAGGCTGCTTCTTCAAGCTCTTTCGGAATGGTGTCGAAGTACCCCTTTAGGTTCCTGATAGCAAATGGCAACGCACCGGAACTATATGCAATCATCAACCCAAATAACGTAATCTTTAATTGCTCGGTAATATTCTGATTACGACTACTGCGGACAGCAAACTCTTTTGTAAGACGATCTTGGGTCTGGGTATCAGAGGGCAAACTAGAGATACGATTATAGAAAGGGGCCAAATAGACTTCTGGCTGCGTTTCTGACGAGCCTTGCATAGCCAAAATTTCGGCGCTATCGTTGGCTAATACCAAGCGGCGTTGCAACTCATCTTGGTAATCCACTAATAACCCAAGATAGTCTTGCTTAAAGTTGACATTATTTAGGCGATTAAGGCGGTTGCTATCGCCAACTTCATTCAGATATTGTTGGCGGTCATCAAACAGTGTTTGAACACTGCTACGGAGAGCTTCCATCTCGTTACGAACATTGGTGCGCTCTTGCTCTTGCCAGTTAATCGTCTGGTTACGGGTGAAGCTACTACGCCGTTCGAGGGTCGTTTCAAGCGTTTGCAAGCGAACAATTGCTGCCGAAACAGCTACAAGGGCTTCTTGGGTATCGGCAAGGGCCGTGCTATCTACTTGGTCGCTTTGCAACCCCCCTGCCAAAGACAGTCTTGCGGCCG
>CAZLPC010000138.1:0-7759 GCA_964561305.1 uncultured Anaerolineae bacterium | reverse complement strand
CAATCATATACCACTCCCAGCCGTCCACAAACTCAGTGGCATAAATGCTCAATAATGTATATTGCTGAATGCGGGCATGGTTGGGGTCTTCGGGGCCGCCGGGGTAGCTACTGGGACGGGCCGTGCGGATCATCCACGCATAGGGGCGCACAGGTGGCTCTAAAATTTCAATGCCAGTAAAAGGCGATAACTCGGCGCGTTGCACAAATTCGGGCGACACCCACTGATTATTGGTTAGCTGCACCCAACCCTCAGCATTGATGACGCGATAGGATGCGAAATTATAGCCCTGCACAATGCTGCCTACGACATTGCCGTTGGGAGCATCGTAAAACTGGGCATCTCCGACAATACGAATGTAGCGTCGTTGATTTAGGATTTCTTCGTTTACCGGCAATTGACGAATATCGGTAAAAGCAGGCTCCGACATTTCACCATAGGCAACCCGTAGCTCTAGGGCGCTTCGTCCCGGATCGCTAACACAATCGGGTTCTTCCGCTTGGATACCAGCTTCTAAGGCTGCAATAGCCTCCTCGCGCAAGGCTTCGCAATTTTCGTCTTCGTCACCACCCGGATAGGCATTAATGCCTGCCTCTGGCCACACAATGATTCCAGTCAATAGCAATAGTAGTAACAACCATGCCCATTGGCGCATCGTAAAAATCTCCTCATGAAACCGCATTTTTGTTGGGCGTTACGATAACTGAAAATGATACACAAGAAAAGCACCGATCTCCTGACGCTTGGCTAGCTGCGTTTTTGGGCCACCACAGCTGTGCGCCGAAACAACTGTTGATGCTCTGGATGATATTCTTCCACTTCTTGATGATATACCACATGCCAGCCCGCAAATTGGAAGATATAGCGCAGCTCGAAAGGCTCCGGAAACCACCACTCGGCCAAGTCGTGGGGCAAGCGCCCGCGTGATGAGACAAGGCAAAACCCGCCTTGCCGTGTGTGGTCTTGCCACTGACGCAAAAATTTTTGTGGATCGGGTAATAGATGAATGACATAACTGGCAATCAACAAATCTATGGCAGGTGGCAATTCATAGTCTCGTAAATCGGCGACTACAGTATGGGCGGTTAGGCCCACATCGGCAAGATGCCTGTCAATTTTTTCGATGCCGGCTGGGGCCGCGTCTACGGCAATCACTTCAAAGCCTTGCTCGGCCAAATATAATGTATTACGGCCATCACCAGCTCCTAAATCTAGGGCTAAACCAGAGCCTAAGCTATGAATCGCCCGAAAAGACTGCACTGCACGCACCACTTCAGGGGCCGGCTCGTGCCCCAGTGTCCAGCCCATACCAGCTTCAAGATAACGTTGATTCCAACGAGTATAGGCAGTTGTCCATGGGCTATCCTCATCAGGGGGCGATGTATCTTGGCTGGTGTGTATGCGTGGCGCACAAGCTGGGCGCGGTAGCTTTACGGATGTGGTGGGGTTGCCTTCGCCCCACATATAATGATGATTGCGTAGGGCTTGAACAGTGGCTACATCGTTGGCGCTTTTGTCGGCAGTCATAAAATTTAACACTATTACGCCAACCATCTGCTCTGGAATATAGGATTGGCGCAAGCTATCCGCTAATGAAGCAAAATTGCTAGACTCTTGGGCTCGCCACTGTTGAACCACATCTTGAATAGTCGCTAATAGTTGTTCCTTATCGGTGGACATGCTCACTCACTTTGCTGATTTGTCAAACGTTCATAGTATGGCACACTCATGTATCGCTATCAACTAGAAAGCGGTGGGCAAACAGACTAGACGAATCGCAGTTGATGATTATACTGGAGTCGGTTTGACAGTTATTGATAAATGAGGTTTTTCATGAGACAAGTCTATCGCGGATTGCGGCGACTGATGAGTGTTGTATTTGTTCTTGCCACACTTTCTGGCGCAGCATATTTTGCTTATATTGCTGTGACGGGTATTTCGGATGAAGTTGAGTTTCGGCGCGAGCAAAACCGCCGTGATAATGACCGCGCTCAGACAGGCACAGCCATTGCCCCCACATTAATCGAAGAATCTGAGTTTTTGCAACGTGCGACAGAAGCTGTTTTTGAAGAAGATATAACAGAACCTGTCGAAAGCGGCCCCACCCTTGACCCAGATCTATCAGCGTTGTTAATTGAGGGCCAAGGCCCCATCATTGTTGCACAGGGCTTCACAACGAATATTCCAGCCCCCACTAGCAGCTTTACACCCAGCCGCACCCCTAGCCCTTATAGCGTGTCGCAAGATGTGCCGACGGCGTTTCCGACTAATACCTTGCCGCCAACAGGTATCCCATCTAATACGCCATATCCGACCATTACCCTAACGGCAACCCATACCTTTACGCCCACCAATACGCCAACACCCACCAACACCCTAACGCCCACTAATACTGCAACCCCAACGGCAACCTTTACGCCTTCTAATACCCCAACCGCTACCATTACGCCACTGCCAACACTACCCATTGAAGGGACGTATGCAACCCCTTTGCGCCGGCCCGTAGTTGATATACCTGAACGTGCGCCTCTCGTTGAAAACGATCCCAATATCGTAAATATTGTGCTATTGGGCAGCGACATTGCCAGTTCCTTGGGCCGCACCGATGTGATTATTGTGGTTTCTATAAACAAAACGGCCAATACTGTGGCCATGTGGCATTTGCCACGCGATCTAATGGTCTATATTCCCGGCCATACGATGGATAAAATCAATCTCACATTTCAAATTGGGCAACAAACGTGGCCCGGTGGCGGCCCTGCCCTTATGCGCGAGATGTTCTTATACAATTTTGGGCTACAAATTGATTATTATGCGCGGGTAGATTTTGATGATTTCCAAGCGATTATCCGTGAGCTGGGCAATGTTACAGTTAGTGTAGACTGCGAAATTACCGACTGGCGCTTGATCGATCCCAACAATACCCCTCCAGAGGCGTTTACGGAAGAAGGTTGGGAACCCTTTTGGGAGCAGTATACACTTCGGATTGGCCGACAAGAACTAAATCCGTATATGGCCTTATGGTATGCCCGCAGCCGTGTCACAACCAGCGATCTGGATCGTGGCAGACGACAAATGGATTTATTGCGGGCGATGTATCAACAAGCTCGTTCAGACGGCATTTTTAACGACTTGTCATTGTTTCCACGCGCCCTCGAAATTATCGAAACAGATATGCCGCTAGATGTTGCCGCTAGCTTGGCCCCAGTGGCCTTAGCCCTTGACTTAGGTAATATTGAACGTTTTAGCTTGCGCCAAAATGTTCACATGTTTAACTGGACAACGCCTGATGATGGGCGTTTCGTATTTTTGCCAGAATGGACAGCTATCCGCGCCCTAGTGCAGGATTTCGTCACTCCGCCTGCGGCCAATCGCTTGCGTTTGTCGTCGGCCAGTATTGAAATCCAAGATGGTACGCTCTATGGCATTGGTTGGGGCTTTGTTGCAGCAGATCGCTTGGCATGGGAAGGTTTTCAGCCTTCTGTAACGGGCAATACCCCCAGCGCCGTTGGTGTCACACAGATTTATGATTTTACCGGCCAAACCAAAGGCAGTGAGCTACAACGCCTGCAAGATATTTTGCGTGTGTCCGAAGCCAATATTATTAGCCAGCCCGATCCAGATCGGCAATATGATTATCGAGTGGTGATTGGACGCTCTTATCAATCGTGCATTTATGGCAGCAGTGCTGACCAAGTGCCCGATGCGCCCACTGATGTAATAGGTTAGATGAGAAACACACGCCAGATGCGTCTGGCGTGTGTTTTTTAGGAGGGGGAAGCATCTGTCCAATCAGGGAAAAAATCGCCTAATGGGTTGCCTATTGGCAGTAGTAAACCATCCGCCAGCCGATAGCGATACAGCCCATAAATGCCGTCGCTGTCGCGGCGCTGAAAAACAATCTGTGTGCCATCGGGCGACCAATCTGGAAAAGAGTCGTTGCCGGGATTTTGCATGAGTGGCCGAACATTGCTGCCATCGGCATTAACAATATAAATCTGAGCAGAATCGCCATCAGTTACATGAAAGACCAGCTGCGTGCCATCGGGCGACCATGTAGGAAAACGCGCCTCTAGCTCGTTGGGGGTAATATTGACAGATTCTCGCGTTTCTAGATCAAGTACATAAACACGCCAACCCTCGTCATAGCTATAGTAAGCAATTTTTGTGCCATCCGATGACCAATCTGGCCCAAAGTCATTAACCGCATTATCAGTCAGTTGTTCAATACGCCCACTTTCAATATGGTATAGATAAATCTCATAATCTCTTGAGTCAGGGCTGTTTTCTTCGCGCCGATTGCTGTGAAACGCCAGATATTCGCCATTCGGCGACCACGATACATAACGATCATCCTCATCGGGTGAGTCAGTCAAATTGCGGATATTGGTCCCGTTGATATTCATTAAATAAATGTCATAGTCGTCGCTGTTGATTGGGGCGGCATAAAATGCTATTTGCCGACCATCAGGTGAAACAGCAGGTCCGGTTTCGTTCAAATTAGCATTTGTTGTCAACTGCAAGCGGCTACCAAGCGTTGCATTGGGATCAGTGATATAAATATCTAAATTGCCAGTGCGATGTGAAGCATATACGATCAGCCCTTCACTATATAGTGGAATTTCGGCTATCTCGGTTGCGGTTGTGGAGGTTGCAGGTATGTCTTGAACAGTGGGCGTTGCTGTTGGGGTAATAGCAAGCTCGGTCTGCGCGATAATTTCTTGTGCTTGTGGCGTAATCGTCGGAATGTTTCCTACATTTGCAAGATTATCATCTTTATTATCACCACCTATAAACCCACCCATATAGGCTGAGAGTGCTAAAAACGAAACAAGTACCAATGCTACGCCACTAATCATCATGGCTGTACTGTTCCAGTGCTTTTGTTGGCGCGAAACTTGAACGCCAGCAGTGGGGGTGTGCATTTGAAAAGTAGGGGCTTTAGGGATAACCACGCCGGGGGGAGTTGGACTGGTGATGGATATTTCATCGGGAGGTAAATATTGCGGAATGCGCGCATAGCGGCCGCTTTCTTGAGTTGGAGGGCGGCCTTCTAGCACATCTTTAGGAAACACAGCTTCTGAGGTTTCTTCTTCGGTGGCAATAATAATACGCTTAATGCCGTTGGTCTCTTGAGTTTCGTCACTGCTTTCTTGCTGATTCGCCAACTTCATAAACTGCGAGATCTCGGGTAGGGTGATCTCGGGTGGTGGTTGTTCTATTACAGGCAGTGGGGTTAGCTCAGAGGGTGCGGCCCCAATTGCTTCTGCCAGTTCGTTATAGACATCGCGCACACTGGTTGGCCGCCGCATAGGATGTTTGGATAAAGAACGCAACACCACCTCTTCTACTGCTAGTGGAATAGTAGGGTTATGTTGGCGCAGAAAAGGCGCTTGCAGATGCAAATGCTCATACGCAACACGTTCTGAGGGCGTTTTTCCAATCGCTGTCGGGGTTGTCCCGCCAAAAGGTACACTGCCCGTTAATAACTGATACAAAACCACCCCAAGGCTATAAATATCGGTGGCCGGCGAGACCACTTCGTTCAAAATTTGCTCTGGGGCCATATATAAGGGTGTGCCAAAATTGGTATGTGTGACAGCGTTTCCTGATTCATCTAAAATCTGTGCGATACCAAAGTCTGTCACCAGCAAATTACCCGTTTCATGGATCAGAATATTGCCCGGCTTCAGATCGCGGTGTACGATACCCTCGCCGTGTGCATAGTGCAATGCCGATGTGAGCGGTTTTAGATAATTGAACATTTCATTAATGCTCATGGGGCGGCCAAGACGATGGAAATGGGCCTGCAAGGTTTGGCCGGGAATATAGTCCATTAAAATGAAAACCGCTTCATCGGTCTCAATCAGGTCATAATAGCGTACGATATGGGGATGTTGCAGGCGCGATAATACATCGCCTTCACGCCGAAAACGCTCAACAAATTCAGGATTGTCGGCAATATCAGCTTTTAAGACCTTAGCAGCAAGATCAACATTGCGGCGCATGTCATGAACACGATACACTTTAGAGAAAGTGCCTTCGCCCAGATGATGATCAAAGCGATAGCGCTCGTGAATCGTATATCCTGCCAAGTCTGCCATAATGAAAACCTCTTTGCCTATGTCTAAAATTTTGATCAGCAGTTTACCCGCTTCAGGGCATCTTAATCCACTGATTGCTATTGCCCAAGCCTTGCAAGCAAGGGGCCACACCGTTGCAGTGGCTACCGATCCGTCTTATCATGCCCAACTGAGTCGGGCCGGGCTAACACCACTGGCGCTTAAATATCCAGATGGAGCTGTGCCGATTATTATCCGTCAGTTTCAAAAGCCTGCGCGTTGGGCTTCACAATTTCAAGTGAAGCCGCCCCAAAGCTATTTCTTCGATCATCTTGATTTACTGGTCGATCAGCTTATCCATATTATAAAAGGCTTCGAGCCAGATGTCTTGCTAACTGATCTTAACTTTTATGCAGGACCAATTGCCGCCGATGTTTGCCAGCTACCCTACGCCACCTATTGCGCCATTGTCAACACACATCGTTCCGCCGATTCCCCGCCGTATGGGTTAGGAAGTGATTGGGCCTCGGTTGGACATCCGATTCGGTGGCTGTGGCCCTTTTTGAATATACCCGTAGAGATCGTATTATGGCGACATGATCAATTAATCAATCGGGTACGCCGAGTGTATGGGCTACCGTTAGTAAAAGGCGGCATGTTAGCACACTCACCATATCTCTCCATGATCCCCACTACCGATGCCTATGAATATCAACACCGTCATATTCCAACCCAAATGATGTATGTAGGGCCGGTCACTAGCCCTATACGCGGCGAAGTACATGACGATTTCCCGTGGGACTGGCTAGATGACGACCGCCCCACACTTTATGTTTCAATGGGGACAATTGTCGGTGGGCTACGTATTTTCCAAAATGTGATAGAAGTGGCGCGAGGTGCACATTGGAAGGCTGTTTTGGCTGTAGGGCACAACACCGATCTCGCTCAATTTAGCCATGCACCCAATAATGTATTGGTGCGTAAATTTGTGCCACAGTTAGAGCTATTGCCCCGCGTAAGTGCAGTGCTTAGTCATGGCGGCAACAATACTGTCTCTGAGACATTGATGCACGGCTTGCCGTTGTTGGTCATTCCAATGAGTGCCGATCAGCCCGAATCAGCAGGGCGCGTAAAAGCCTGTGGGGCCGGCTTGCGGCTGCGGCCCGGTGCAGCATCTGGCGACCGTCTGCGGCTGGCAATAGAGGCGGTTTTATTCGATGAACGCTATCGGGAAGCCGCCCAAAAAGTGATGCACAGTTATCAGCAAACTGGTGGCGCACAAACCTGTGCGGTGCTAGTAGAAAAGCTGATCGCAGCAAAACGACCGTTAAGACGCACCATCAGCAGCCCTACTATCAGTCTAGCCAATGTCGAAAGTGTGATAGAGCCTGTTTAGACGTTTTCTTCTAAAATAATGGCTTGTATTTGTCCTGAAGACAAATCTCGCAAGCGTTCGGCAAAATAAGGGAAGTTTTCGCTGGGCATTCGGAAAACAATAGTAACATCGGCGCTGAAAGTCTCATCATCTATGTCGGCTTCATATTCTGCCAAGAGCAATTTGACGCGCTCATAGAGATGATACGGCACATCCATACCAGCTAAGGTGCGTATGATAAGTTCTTCAATGGGTAGGGCCGCCAAGCCTTCACGGGCCGCGCCGCTATAGGCTTGTACAAGGCCCCCTGTGCCCAGCTTTG
>CAZLPC010000137.1:0-7769 GCA_964561305.1 uncultured Anaerolineae bacterium | reverse complement strand
CTTAATTTTCATGTCGGTCGAGCTAATGCTCAATGCGGGCAACTTGGCGTTGGTGGCCTTTGCCCGCCAATGGAACTCGGTAGACGCGCACACCCTCGTCTTTTTTGTGATGACGGTGGCGGCTACTGAAGTGGCGGTTGGCTTGGCGCTTATTGTTGCCATCCACCGCACCAAACATACTACCGATGTAGACGACTTGCACTCCTTACAAGGCTAAAGGAAGAAAAAGCGCATGGAGGGGTTTTACACATTCGTCACCCTAGCGGTCTTTATTCCCTTTATTGGGATGTTGACCAATTTGTTTTATGGTAAAAACCTTGGCCCGCGTGGGGCAGGGTATTTAGCAGCTACAGCCAGCTGCTTGTCGTTTGTTGTCGCACTTATTTTGTATGGTGCACTGGTAAGTACCAGCTTCGAGCCGGGCATTGTTAATTTGCCATTGTTTAGCTCTTGGATATCTATACCATCCGACGGCGTAGATATTCCGTGGCAGTTCCGCGTAGATACCTTAAGTGTAACGATGATGCTGGTTATTACGGGCATTGGTACGCTGATCCATATCTATGCAATTGGTTATATGGAAGGCGATTCTCGTTTTCCGCGCTTTATCGTCTATCTCAACCTCTTTTTGTTTTTCATGCTGATTCTGGTCACGGGCAACAACTTCTTGGTGATGTTCGTCGGTTGGGAAGGCGTGGGTTTGTGTTCGTTTTTGCTGATCGGTTTTTGGTTCGACAAATCGCAAAAACACCCTACCGAAGGTACCGTGGGTTGGGCTAACAGCAACGCCGCCCGCAAAGCCTTTATTGCCAACCGAGTTGGTGACTTTGGGCTGTTGATGGCCATATTCATCACGTTTTGGACATTTGGTACGCTGGATTATTACAAGCCCAATGAAGATATTCATATTCATTTTGAAGAAGAACCCCTTCGTTTCTTTGAAATTGAGGGGATTGAACGCCTAACTGGTGAAGCCCAGACCGAGTATGCGCCCGGTGAAATTGGCGTGTTTACACAGGCCGAAATTTGGTTTAACGAAGGCGATCATCGGGTCAGCTTTGGCACATTCGACCTATCTTTTGAAACCACCGTAACCATTATCACGCTGTTTTTGCTGTTGGGGGTTACGGGCAAAAGCGCCCAAATTCCGTTGTTTGTGTGGCTTCCTGATGCGATGGCCGGCCCCACACCTGTCAGTGCCCTCATCCACGCCGCAACAATGGTCACGGCAGGCATCTATTTATCGGTACGGTCTAACTCGTTGTTCTATCACTCTGAACTAACCGAGTTCATTATTGTGCTAGTGGGTTCGGCTACAGCGCTGACGGCGGGCTATATGGCCCTTGCCCAATGGGACGTGAAGAAGGTGCTGGCTTATAGTACCGTCAGTCAGTTGGGCTTTATGGTGACCGCTGTCGGCTTGGGGGCCTATACGGCTGCCATGTTCCATCTTGTTACTCACGCATTTTTTAAGGCGTTGTTGTTCTTGGGTTCTGGCTCTATCATTCATGGAGTCGAACATGGACATCATGCGTTGCATCATGGGCATGGCGACGATCATCATGATGATCATGGTCATCACGATGAAGAACCTTTCGATCCTCAAGATATGCGAAACATGGGCGGGCTGCGCCACAAGATGCCGATCACCTATTGGACGTATCTGATTGGTGCTTTGGCATTAGCGGGTGTCATTCCGTTATCGGGTTTTTGGTCAAAAGACGAAATTTTAGTGGACTCGTTTAATGTCTTCTTTGAAGACGGGCAGTTAAAAGGGGCCATTGCGCTTTTGACGCTGTTTGGTGCAGCAGGCTTTACGGCATTTTATGTGTGGCGACAGGTGAGTCTTGTGTTTTATGGCGCACCACGCACCGAAGCCGCCGCCCATGCCCACGAGAGTAACCGCCTGATGACTGTGCCATTGATTATTTTGGCCATTGGTAGCGCCCTAATTGGCTTCATGAACATGCCCAGCGGCTTCCCAATTTTAACATGGCTATTGGGCGAACATGTCTTTGCTGATTGGATTGAAGCCAGCGTTATTCATGCCCATGGCGGCACTTTTAACATTGTGTTGGCGACAATTGCCACGATCATCGCGGTGGGCGCAATTTACGCCGCTCGCAATATCTATACCGATACCGCAATGAAGAACGTAGATATAGACCCGCTAGAAGCCCGCAACCCCGCTTTGCAACCGGTTATTGGACTATCGGCAGCCAAACTATATTGGGATGAAAGCTATTTCCGTTTTATCATCTATCCGTTCCAACGTATGGCGCGCTTCTTAGCCAATGTGGTAGATTGGCGCTTCTGGCATGACTTCGTACACGAAATTATCATCTTCCGTGGCTTTCAGGGCATTGCAGCTATCGCTAGCCAACCCATTGATCGGGTGGTCGTGGATGGCGGTTTTATGGGCTTTGCACGCGGCATTCGCAATATAGGTGGCCAATTGCGGAAGATTCAGACTGGATATGTTCGCACCTACGCATTCTCGTTAATTGTGGGGGTGTTGTTTGTCATCATCTTAATTTTGTTGCCCGTTCTTCGGGATTTGGTGGGAGTTTAGGAGATAAACATGACGCTGACGACACTGGTGTTGTTTGCGCCAATCGTAGGCTTTTTATTCATCGTATTTTCGGGGCGTTTGCTAGAAGAACGGGTGAAGTGGGTAGCTCTCATCACCTCGTTGGCAACGTTTGGCTTGTCGGTGCTGATGCTGTTAGCTTTTGACAGCAAGGAAGCCGGTCTGCAAATGGAACAACAATTTGACTGGATTCCGGGTGTTAACATCACCTTTCATATCGCGGTAGACGGTATCAGCATTTGGCTCGTGATGCTGACCACCTTTATCGTGCCGATTGCCATTTTAGCCTCGTTTTCGATGGTGCATGAGCGTTTGCGGCTCTATTATGCCTTTATGCTTTTGCTAGAAACCGCGATGATTGGCGTTTTTGTGGCCCAAGATTTGTTCTTATATTACATTTTTTGGGAAGTTACGCTTGTGCCGATGTATTTCTTAATTGGCATTTGGGGTGGCGAAGAACGAATTTATGCTGCCATTAAGTTTTTCTTATATACAATGGCCGGCTCGATTTTGATGCTGATTGCCATTTTGTGGCTGGGCGGCGAAGCTGGTACATTTAATGTGCCAACCATTGCCCAAATGGTACGCGATGGCGAACTGAGCTTTGGAACCAACACCGAACGGTTGTTGTTTGCAGGCTTTTTCATTGCATTCGCCATTAAAGTACCTGTGTTTCCCTTTCACTCTTGGTTGCCCGATGCCCACGTACAAGCCCCCACTGCTGGCTCAATTTTGCTGGCAGGTGTCATGCTAAAATTGGGCACTTACGGCTTTATCCGCTTCAATTTACCATTCTTCCCTAATGCCTCGGCCGACTTTGCGCCATGGATTGCGGTGCTAGCGGTAATCGGCATTATTTATGGCGCAATTGTGGCTTATGCCCAAACCGACATCAAGAAACTGGTCGCTTACTCCTCGATTAGCCACTTGGGTTTTGTGGTATTGGGTATCTTTGCCCTTAATAGCACTGGGGTGCAGGGCGCAATTTTGCAAATGGTCAATCATGGCATCAGCACTGGCGGCTTATTTTTGGTAGTTGGTATGCTCTATGAGCGTCGCCACACCAAATCTATTGATGCTTATGGTGGGGTCTGGAAAGCCATGCCATTGCTAACTGGCTTAATGTTGGTTATCTCGCTCTCTAGCATGGGTTTGCCGGGGCTAAATGGCTTTGTGGGCGAGTTCACGATTTTGTTGGGGTCGGCGCGATCTGATGTGTTGAGCCTTTGGTTTACTGCATTTGCTGCGGTGGGCGTTATTTTAGCCGCCGTCTACATTCTCTTTATGTTTAACAAGGTGTTTATGGGGCCGCTAGACAAACCCGAAATTGAAGCCCTAGAAGACCTTACATGGGAAAAGAACTGGAACGAGTTGGGGGCGCTGATCCCGATTGTGGTGATGACAGTGGTCATCGGCATTTATTCGGCTCCATTCTTTGAATATATGGATGCTTCGGTTAGCCAAATCACCCAACTGATTGATGCGACCACCGTTGCTAACCGATAAGGAGCAGTGTCTGGATGTTTTCAACACCGACATTTGACGAGTTGAATGTTTGGGCCGCGCTGCCAATGATTGCACTGGCACTTGGCACTTGCATTATGTTGTTGGTAGATGTGCTGGTTCCTAAAGAGCGCAAAGTCATTACGGCGTGGTTGGCTGCGCTAGGCGTGGGTGTGTCGTTGGTATTGGCGCTTTTTCAGGCTGGCGACATCGTGCAAATTGGCGAGGACGGCAGCGCCTTTAATGGGCTATTTGTCGCCGATCAGTTCACCTATATGGTGAATGTGATTGTTTTGCTGGCCACACTTATCGGCATTATGGTTGCCTATGAGTATCTAAAGCGCACCGATATGGAACGCGGCGAGTTTTATAGCTTGGTGCTATTTAGTGCAATTGGCGCGATGCTGATGGGATCCACCCGCAACTTGGTAATGATCTTCATTGCCCTAGAGTTGTTGTCCATTCCGCTCTACATTCTTTCGGGTTTTCGTCGTCCAAAACCAGAAAGCGAAGAAAGCGCCTTGAAGTATTTCTTGCTGGGCGCTTTTGCATCGGGCTTTTTGGTGTATGGCATTGCCTTTGTCTATGGCGCAACGGGCAGCTTTGACATGGCTGAAATTTGGGTGCGGGCCGTAGATATTCTGAATGGGACTGTGCCCGGCGAATTTACCTTGCTGATTGGCATCGGCCTCATCATCATTGCGCTGGGCTTTAAGGTGGGCGCGGTTCCCTTCCACATGTGGCAACCCGATGTGTATGAGGGCGCACCAACCCCCGTCACAGCCTTTATGAGCGTGGCGGCGAAGGCCGGCGGCTTTGCGGCCATGTTGCGCGTGTTGGCCACTGGCACATCAGTAGTGGCGGATGCTGACATCATTAACGCATGGCAAGACACGGTGCAAGTATTGGCATTGGCAACGCTGATCTTAGGTAATTTTGTTGCCCTCATGCAAACCGACCTCAAGCGGCTGTTGGCCTATTCTAGCATTGCACATGGTGGCTATATCTTAATTGCGGTAGCCGCCGGGGGCAGTACAGGCGTGGGCGATCAGGCCGCCCAAGCGGGCTTGATCTATCTGCTGGCGTATACATTCACCAATATCGGCGCGTTTGCTGTGGTTGCTGCCATTGAACGCGACGACGCAACGGGCATTAGCGTAGATGACTTAAAAGGCATGGCGCTACGAAACCCCGGACTTGCCTTTATGATGACCATTTTCATGTTCAGCCTTACGGGTGTGCCATTGACGGCGGGCTTTATGGGCAAGTGGTTTGTGTTCCGCGCTGCGGTTGAAGGCGAGCTATATTTGTTGGCAGTGGCGGGCATTTTAACCAGCGTGGTGTCGGCGTATTACTATCTGCGGGTGGTGGTCAATATGTATATGGTAGCCCCCGAAGGCGAACCAGCACGCCAACACATCCAGCCCGTGTTGCGCGGCGCGTTGGTGACAACGGCGGTCGGTACGATGGTCTTGGGCGTGTTGCCCTACATCCTCTCTGACCTAGCCCAAGATGTCACCCTCGCCGTGATTGGCTTCATCCCTTAAGCCCTATTTTCTGCAAACTTACAAAAGCCACGTTGCGCGTTCAATGTGGCTTTTTTGTTATACTGGTACCAAATGCAGTTGAAGGATGTTGAGATGGCATTGGATAGACTTTTTTCAGGTGACGATCTGCTTGCCCTATCGGCAGATGGCGAACGATATGAATTGATCGAAGGACAACTGATAAAGATGGCTCCGGCAGGTGGGGAACACGGTATCATTGCAGGCACATTGGGAGTGAGATTGGGCTATCACATTTTAAGCAATGATCTGGGTGTGGTGTTGGCGGCCGAAACGGGCTATTACACACGCGGCGATCAATTCACGGTGCGTGCGCCCGATTTTTCTTTCATCCGCAAAGAAAAATTGGCCGGCGAAACTGCGCTCAAGAAATACCTCCATATTGTGCCCGATATTGCCGCCGAAGTGGTCTCGCCGAATGATAGCGCCGCCGAAGTGGAGCAGAAAATCCACGAATGGCTGGATTTTGGCGTGGCCCAAGTCTGGATTCTCTATCCGGATACCAAACGCATCTACATCTATACAGCCGATGATCCGCGTCCGCATGTGTATGGCATTGGCGATGTGATCGTGCTAGAAACCATCTTGCCGGGCTTGCAGCTACCTGTGGCGGAAGTTTTTCCGCTTTAATCCATATACCAGCTACTGGCTGGTTATCTGAAAGGCATGAATAATGCCAGCACTACTGGCCATAAAATAATCGCCTGCCCATGTGAAGGAGTATGAATCTAATCCATTCACATCTGATAAATATGCGCCCGTTCGCACATCAAAGATTTCGATGGGGGCGCTATTGAGGCTGTTGTAAGGTCGAATAGCGACCAATCCTTGATCGGGCTGAAAGGCGATGGCATCAGGGTTGTTGGGATGAGATGGCGGGTAACGTTCGGCAAAGATTGCGTCGTTGATGATCACAATTCCGTCGTCTGCAACTTGCCATTCCCACAAAATATGATCTAAGGTGAGACCCACCAAAGTATTATCGGGCAACCACGCTATTTGTTGGGGATAGGCAGTGCTAACACCTGCTAACGAGTAGCGGGTATTTGTCCGCATATCATAAACAATGATCTCCGATAAACTACTATCTTCAGTCGGTCGTGTGTGTATCCCATAGGCTAGATAACGTTCATCGGTACTCCATTCTAAGGGTATACTAAATGTACCGGTTTCTTCAAATAGTAGTTGTGTCTCGCCTGTGACCACGTTCACAACACTGAGATCACTTGGCTGATTGAAAAGGTCATAAGTAGTATATCTCTGGGTGACAATATTCTCTGAAGAACCCCAATCAAAGCGTTCAATATCTGATAATTGAAGTAAAAGCGTCCCGCCCGTGTCTCTGTCATAGTCAAAGACATACACATTGCGGCTTGCGGTAAGAAACGCCAAACGACGACCATCCGGTGACCATTCTTGATCGTACATACTGATGCGAAATTCAGGATTTGGGATAGCAGATAGAAACTGTCCGGTTGTTAAGTCTCGAATTTCTATATCGGCCACATAATAATAAAAAATTGCCATCAAATCGGATTCAGAACTAGCTGTTATCCATGGACCACCGGGCGAAACATCATAGCGTGTCTCTGGATCATAAGTCCATAATTCTTCTATCTGCAAATCTTCATTATCTTGGGCTGACATAGGGGCAAAGAACAGCAAGAAAAAGATCAGCACAATACCAAGCAAGTGTAGGTGGTGCAGTGAAGGTTTCAAACTAAATCCCTATATAAAACCATTAACCAGCGAGGTGTATCTAATTGCTGTGCAAATCGTTAATCCACTTGGGCGGACAGGTTGCCGTCGTGCAGTTGGATGTCGAGGCGCGTGCCCGTTTCAACACCTGCCGCCGATGAAATTTGATCGCCGCTGTCGGCGCGGCGTACAATGGCATAGCCGCGTGCCAAAATTGCGGCGGGGTTGGCAGCTTGCAGGCGCGTGGATTGATGCACGAGCTGACCACGAGTGGCATTGAAGTATCCGATTGTGCCACGTTCTAGGCGTGCTGCCAGCTCAGATGTTTTTTGCCGCAAGCGGGCCACCTCGGCCTGTGGCGACAGCAGGCGTAAAGCCCGTGTTTGGTTGCCCAGTTGCTGGCGAGTATCTAT
>CAZLPC010000136.1:0-7781 GCA_964561305.1 uncultured Anaerolineae bacterium | reverse complement strand
TAGCCGAGAGCGCTTCATTTTGAAGTGAATCATTGGCTTGCCATAGCTCATGATACCAACCAGAGGCAGGTGTAATATAAACAGTCTGCTCACTGCGGCCCCAATAGAGTCCTGCTATACCGCCATTCTCATCATAAAATCCTGTGCCAGCCGCCAACCGTTCATTAGACTCAAGATAAGTGTCAATGACAGGAGTTTGCTGCTGACTACCATCAAAAGTGCCATGCGTTGGCTGATTGCGGATAGTCATGTTTGGATCAGACACCGAAGCAATCTGTTGCTCAAGAAGATAAAGCAATTGTTGCTCTTGCAAGACGTATGCTGATATTTGAGCAGGTTGCAAACCATATTGTTCAAGTACAGCACCATCCACCAATAGCAACGCAATATCGCTCTCACGATTCGCGTAAAGCAACGATATTACTGGAACAGTATTATCTTGCCCTAAAAGCCTTATGACCATTCCCTGTGATAAATCATAAGAATGGCAATCATCAGACACAATAGAACGCTCATAAAAAAAATCACCAGCATCATTACAAAGAAAGCCAGACAGTGGATTTGCCAATGTTTGACTAGGCACAGTAGGAACCTGCAACATCAATGGGGGTGCTTGTTGACGCTCTACATCCCATAAATATCGTTCGCCAACTATATTCTGCCAAGAAGTTAGCACCACACCATGCCCCAAATAGACACCTGCCGAGCGTGTGCCAAAAGCATCTATCAAACTGACATCACTTTGCAAAACTTGATGTGGGCTATGAAAAACCGGGGCCGTCCATGACCCCGGTAATGCCAGAAAGAGCGGCAGCCAACACCACCGTAATGATAAACTAACCTTCAGCAACAGCCCATGTTGCTTGGAATGTAGAGAGATCTTGATTATTGAGATAAGCGATAACATTTTCAATAGCTGTCGTAGCTCGGTATACATTGTCATTGGTTTGGCAGACGGTTACATTGACTCCAGCTTGTGCAATCGATTCAATAGATTGTGCTTCAGCGCGTTCTGCGATCGTCAAGAAACTCTCCTCAATAGTGCTAAATAGCTCTGATGAAGATTTACCCTGACAGTCACGCCGTATACAAATACACGTCTGAACGAAAATCGTCTGGGTATCGCCATTATCTACGATAAAAACAGCAGCATCGCCAACGGTCTGTTGTGCGTCGGCTTGCACATCATTTACAAAAGCCAGCGTTTCACTTTCAGAATCAAGTGATAAGCCAACCAATTGAGTCAAATCGGGCTGCCCATCATCAGTGATAGTTTCGCCACTATTGTTAACCAGCGCAAATAAGACTGCGCCAAATAGTATAAGCGCCAATAACAGCACAACAGGCGCTAAAATACTGCGACGTTTCTTCTCTGAGCGCTTTTCGCGGCCCTTTTTTGACTTTTTGTCAGATTTCTTATCGGTACGGCCCAATGCTTCTAATTCAGCAAAGGGGTCTTCGTCGTCGTCAAAGTCACTCGTGTCAATTTCCCTGTCTTCATCAAAAAGATTAGCCAATTCATCATCACTAAGCGGCGCAGATAGATCAGCTAAATCAAAGTCACTGGTACGCTCTAGCTCCATAAGCTGGATTAGCTCATTATCATTAGGCGGGTACTCAGTATTTAGCTCTTCAAGTGTTTGACTGGCCATGCTATGAGCCGGATTATACTTTAGAACACTAATCAGATAACGTCGCGCATCTGATGGTTCTTCAGTGGTATTAGCCAATAGCCAGTACGCATTCGCATTATCTTGTGGCGGGTTAGTTGCTTCGTTTTCTAGTACCCGACGAATAAAGCGTACTGCGTCTTCGTGGCGATCTTCTTCAATCAGGTCATAGGCCTGTTCTAGTTGTTGCCGATTAAAATCATTAGCCATATTGTGACTCCAATTCTAATGACATTATTGAACAACGGGGACGTTGAGTGCATTATTTTCGACAATGACAAGGCGCTTGTTCACCCATCCGTTTCCAAAGGGGCTCTCGACTAGCCACCAGCCACCATCGGCACTTTGTCCGATAATCGGCATCCGTGTAGCAGCATAAACAAAGCCAAGCGTCTCGAAGGCAACATTGGGGCCAGTGCGTATGTTAAGTGCACCTGTCGCTACAAAAGCCACCGGGCCGCTAATTTCGGGGGCAACTTCAATCGTTTCGCCTGTGGTTGGGTTGGTAATAGTGGCGGCATTTGTTGCATTGGCAACAGCCAAACGAGTTGTGTCACCACGAATGATCACAAACCGACGATTGATCCAACCATCAAATGTTTCGCCATCTACCAATATCCATGAGAAATCTATGGTCCGTGCCAATAGATCAAATGTTTCGCCACCACGTACCACCCCGACAATTGTGAAATCGGCAGACGGGCCGCTGCGGACATTTAGCGAATCTGCATTGACGATAGCAACTGGACGAATAATGCTGGTTGGATCCACCGTATCGGTGGTGATCGCTGATCCCCCAAATTCATTACGGGCCACGACAAATAAATCCGAAACCCAACCTTCACCGAACGATGTCTCGACATTGAACCAAGTGCGGCTGGCATTTGTGCCAATAATCGGTAATTGATCGCCACCTTCTACGACACCTACAATGGTAAATTCTACGCTGGGGCCACTACGTACATTTAAAAATGGCGCATTGACAATAACAAAGGCCGCACTGGAGGTAACGGGAACAACCCCTGTATCTGGAACAGCTTCGGTGTTAGTATCTGGGCCACCGCCAGCCAGCACACCCGCCGACGTAAACTCAGCGGCAATCCATGAACTACTACCAAATTGCGAACGCACATTTAACCAGCGTCCATCGGCACTGCGTCCAATAAGAAAAAGTTGGTTACCAAAGGTTACACGGCCCAATAAGGGCGCTAGTTCACCGGGGCCGCTACGTACATTTAGCTCACCAATTGTCACGCTTACAATAGGGCCGGGGTCTACTATTGCTACTGTGCTGGCGTTGCTAACGGTGACAACACTAGTGGCAACCCAGCCTTGTGTAAAACTGGTTGAGATACGCCACCAGCCACCATCGGCGCTGACTCCTGTAACAGGGACGGTTTCGCGGGCTTGTAATACACCAACAATCCAAAAGCCCGCACCGGGGCCGCTACGCACGTTGGCGATATTGTTGGCCGTGGCACTGGCCACACCACTTTGATTCTCACTCACAAAGGGCAGGTCTAGGTCGGCGGCAAATGCTGTCGAAGTGGGTAGCATTGCCACGAAAAACACAAAGATAATCGCATAAGAAAACCATTTTGCTGGGGGGCGCATTTTTACCTCATTTTTTCATCACGTTTTCTAAAGGACGTGGTTGGACTTTTCTTCAATTGAGTTTACTAATGCAAGCCGATTCCAGCAAATTTGTATACAAACAAAAAAATACGCTTGCAAGCGTATTTTTAAAATTGCCCTGGAGAGGACTCGAACCTCCACCCCGTAAAGGACACGCCCCTCAAGCGTGCGCGTCTGCCAATTCCGCCACCAGGGCCAGTGGTTGAGAAACATTATAACTGATCGGATAATGATGTCAATGTAGAAAAAATCCCTCTAAAACAGGAGGGATTTTTTCTGAAATGATTGGTTAATCACCAGCAGTTGAAGCGACTGTTTTTTGCTTTTTGCCAAAAAACAACCCCGTTACAATGCGGATAATGTCGTCAAATAAACTATAGACCACCGGCAACACAAACAACGTGAGAATAGTGCTGCTGGCCAAGCCACCAATGACAACTGTACCTAGTTCGGCTGCAATAATTGCACCTTCGGTAAGACCCAGTGCCAACGGAAACACACCAAACGTGGTGCTAATCGCTGTCATCAAAATAGGGCGCAACCGAACTGTGCCTGCCTCTACCAACGCATCGTAGGTAGGCATGTTCTTCTCGCGCTTGTTCTGCTGAACCCTATCTAGAAATACTACAGCGTTTGTTACGACAATACCAATCAACATCAACAAGCCAATCAGCGATGACAAACCCAATACGCGATCCGTTAATGTGAGGGCCACACCTGCACCCACAATAGAGAGTGGCAAGCTGACCAAGATCGTGATCGGATGGATAGGGTTGCCAAAAGTAAGTGCCAGAATGATATAAACCATCACTGTGGCAATGGCCATTGAGGTGAAAATCTGTGCAAACCCCTCTTCTTGCTGTTCAGAGTCAAAACCTTGACCGACTGTTATCTCAGCTAGTTCTGGATTGGCATTGCGATGGTCGGCAACAGCGTCTTGAACTGCCTCAAGGGCCGTTGTCGTAATACCCAATGTGTCATCGTCTTCAATTTCGCCCGAAAACTGGATTGCTGGCACGCCATCAATCCGAATATAGGTTGTGTCGCCACCCCCTAAGCCCGATGCGCTGCTTTCAATGTTGACCAGTTTATCCACATCTTCAAGTGTAGCAACCACAACATCGTTATAGGGACGCAACTCTGCAAGAGTAGTTTGTCCGTCGGCCCCACGAATTTCTACTGAAAAGCCGCCAAAACCATCACTTGTTAGGCTAGCGCCCGACACGCGCACAAATTCTAGGCCTTGCTCGCCATATTTTTCTAGCAAAAGGCTCTCGGCAAAAGTACGTAATTGGGGCAACAACACATCTAGTTCTGCTTGTGTTTCAAGCCCAATGCGAATAACGGCAGTAGTGTTATCTACCTCTTCTGTGTTGCTATCAAATTGTTGAGCATCTCCGCCCACTGATGAAACAACAGTAGTAATGCCTTTTCCGGTTTGTCCTTCATAGATGGTGGTTTCACCAGTTATTGGGTCGTTATAGGTTCCTCCCAACAAATAGGTTTCGATCTCGCGCACAATTGCGTCGGTTTGATCAATGGTTACACGCTGACCATTGGCTATCGCATCAATTTGTAGCGAAAGTGCAATTGTTGGCTCGCCAAAGTCGGGTAAGAAGGTCTGTGGGCGGCTTTGCAGCAGCGCAATACCAACAAACAATGTTGCAATAGCCGCCGCAATCACGGTTAAACGAGTGATGGTGTTTTTCAGCAAGAAGCTGATAGTCCGTCCATAGACACGGCTAAGGCCGCCGATTGCCCTAATCAAGACATTCTTCAAACTGTTATTGAACTTTTCAATGCTCGACATTTTGTCATCTATAATAATCAAGCCATTGGGGCCTTCTTTGGGCATAGATGCTTTGGTGATGAGTAATGACGACAATGCCGGAACGGTGGTAATGGCTACTAAATAAGAACCTATCAAGGAGTATGCAACTGCCAACCCAAACGGCAAGAAGAATGCACCTGTAACACCACCAAACAACCCCAGCGGCAAAAATACTAGCATGGTGGTAAGGGTGGCGGCGAAAATAGCAACAGATACTTCGCGTGTGCCGTTCAAGATGGCGTGCTTTTGCTCATCGCCATGTTGCACATTACGATAGATGTTTTCTAGTACCACAATCGAGTCATCTACGACACGACCAATAGCAACGGTTAGTCCCGACAGTGTCATGATATTGAGCGTAAAGGTAGCTGGGAAGAGACGAAGAATCACCACCAAAATACTACCAAGTGTCGTATCGCGGCCAACATCTTCTAAAACAGGGGTCAGCAAGCTATTGACGTTGCCGGGAATAATCATAATCAAGAACAATGCTGTCATAACCGAAGTAGGGATGCTGACAGATGTGACCAACGTGCTACGAACACTGAGGTTCATAAACACCAATATCACAATAATCGCCATAACGCCGCCCAACAAACCGTCGTTGGTCACACCTTCGATAGACTCTTCAATAAAACTGGCTTGCTCGAAGGCGACAAAAATATCAACATCATTTTCGGCCTTCCAGTCGTCTAAAAATATCGCCACATCATTCCAGCCAACAACTGTATTTACACCAGCTTCTTTAAAGATGGTTAGTTGAAAGCTCGCGTCGCCATTGGTACGGGCAATTGGTTCGTCGGGCAATGTGACAATACTCGGAAACTCGCGTCCAGATTCTTCACGCACTTCCGCAATAGCTGGCAAATTCATGGATTGTAAGGTCACAGGCGCGATGTTTTGCCAAAAACCTTCTTCATTGGCAGACAGATAGCGCCATACATCTGCCGATAGCGCTGTAATAAGCCCTTGCCCTTGCCCCGATGGATCAAAAGCAAATTCGTTTAAGAACTGGGCTGCGCTATAGGGTTGATCAGAAGAAACAGGTTCACCTGCTTCCAGTGCAGCCAAACGGCTCGCTTCACGCTGCTCGACAACGACAAAAATATCATCAGCCGTTACCAATTGATCGATGTCAGGGATAAATTCGGCTGCAATTTGCCAGATTGGAGGCAGTTGGGGTGCATCTGAACGACGGGTTTGCACCGCAGAGGGCAGTGCTGCTGCCACATCTGGATTTAAGAGATTAATGGTGTTGTCAGAGAGTGTGGCGAAAAAGTCGGTTTCTTGGGTCTCTAGCCACAGCAATGTTTCAGCCGTCAAAAAGTTGGTGATGACGCTAGCTGTGGGGCCATAATTGGCAATGGCATTTAGTGTTTCTGCGCCAACTACTTCGTTGCCATAAGGTTCGTTATCATTTTCAGGATTGGGAAAGCCGTTGATAACAGGAACCAACAAACCCTCGGCTGTTGTCAGGTCGGCGATACCTTCGCCATCAACACGCTCTAAGCGGTCGCCGATTGAGCTTTGCCATGAGGGATCTAGGGTAGGGGCTTCTTCAGGAACTTCGACAACAACTGTAGTAGTTGTTTCAGTTGGCTCTGTAAGGTCTAGCTCGGCAATGGCGCTATCAATATCTTGAACAGTTATCGCATTGCCACCCACCAAGACCACATCAGCTACGTCATCCCGATCTCGGAGGGCTGGGATCAGATTATTTTCGATGAGTAACCGTAGTTCTGGGCCCGATAATGAATCTGAACTAATGCTGATGCTGCCCAACGGAATATCGCTAAATGAGAATGTGACGATATTAATGGCTTCGGTGCGCCATGCTGAAGGTAGTGGCATAGTATCGGGAAAAATACCGTCTTCATTTGGCTCTAGTGGATTGTTTAGCGGGTTTTCGGCACGTACAGCTTCGGGCAATACAGCGTATGCTTCTGGCATTAGGTTTTCAATTGAGCCATCTTCAATTAAATATGCCACGAAAGAACACCGATCCCGCCCGCCAATCGTTTGGGGAGGATTATCATTGAAAAATTCGCGGCAATTGGACTCGACTGTTAGTACCTTCTGAATGTCGGTGGCTGTTAGATCGGACGTGTACGCTAAAGGGCCTTTTAGATAGCCGTCTTCATAAAAGTCGTTTAAAACTGCTGCAACATTGCGGTTGGTTGCCAACTCTGCAATGTCGGCGATGGTGCGAAAGCGCGGATCGCTGGCTTGCCAACTGGCTGGTAACATGGGTGGATTATTAGCATCATAGGTAAATTCGATACCCTCGGCGCTTGCTTCGCCACGTTTAGCCAACAGATCGCTGGTAAGGCCAGTCCCCAACAATTCAAATGTGCCAATGGGCAGGCCTTGCAAGGTCTCAACCGAAAAGCTATACCAAACATCAGGTGAAATTTGTTGCTTAAAGCCCTGCCCACGCTGACTAGCATAGGCCTCTAGCCACAACAAATGTTCTGCGCCCAGCTCGCCAAACATGCTTTGAATGCTATTATTCCCAATTGGCTCTAATTGCCGCAAAGGAATGTACTCGCTCTCAATATCGTCAGCAATTTCTTGAATATCGCGGGTCATGGCATCTTGGTCTAGCCCAAAGTCGTTACGAACAATGACAATGGCTAAACCGTCAC
>CAZLPC010000135.1:0-7852 GCA_964561305.1 uncultured Anaerolineae bacterium | reverse complement strand
GGCAGGGTGGGCAAATCGGCGCGGTGTTTGTAGATCAAAATCGCCATGTTACCGATCCACACACCCAATAGCACTTGATTGGGATGATTGAACAGCAAATGCAGCAACGCGCCGACCATCGCCAGCATCACCGCCCAACTGCTCGAATCTATGCTCAGGAACATCAACACCAAAAAAATACCCAATACCGTCGGTACTTCACCCAAAGTAAGGCCGGCCCATATCCCAAATGTGGCGGCAACAGCCTTGCCGCCCTTCAACTTGAGCAATGGTGAAAACGCATGTCCTGCCACGGGTGCAATAGCAATAGGCACAATACGCCAGTCATTTATGCCCATAAAAAAATAGGCAAGGCCCACAGGCAGCATCCCCTTAAAAAAGTCTAGCAAGAAAGCAAGGACAAACCACTTCAAACCACCACCCGCCCGCAGTACATTGGTTGCGCCGGGGTTGCCATCGCCAAAGGCGCGGACATCTTGGCGCAGCGCATAGTTGCCAATCAGCACCGCAAAGGGAATTGCGCCACAGCCAAAAGCAATAGCCACCCAAACCAGCATCTCAAGCATGGTGTTGCCTCTCTCGATAGAGAGCGAGACAGGCAAAAATACCCATCCCGCCAAAGCCTACCACTGCGGGGCCGGGTTGCCCCCAAAAGAGGCCCAATCCAATTGCCTGAAAAATCCACGTAATCCCATAAACAAGCAATAAGAAACGGCGCGGCAGGCCGTCTGGCTTCAGCAGCAACGATAATATAAACGATACCGCGAACCAGCCCGCAAAATTAATGAGTGGAATGCCGAAATATGCGCCCGATACGTCCCACAGCCATAGTTCTCGTGCTACCATTTGCGGATCAAGATACAAATCCCATGCGGTAAAAGCCAAGGCAACCGTAGCGGCCCACACCAGCCGATAGTAGGGCGCTTGTTGAATCGCCCGCCGATCATAAATTGCATCGGCCACAGCCCACGCCGGCCCCAACATCATCAGCCATGCAAGCGGAATCAGCAAGGGTACACCCGCTAGTTGTGGTTGTAGAGCGTTGGTATAGTGGTAATGGCCAAAAGGGAGACCTGTTGCCACACCCACCGCTTCGACAGCCCATGTGCCGATGAATACAACAGCTACAATGCTGATAAAAGTGCGACGCGGTAAGGCCACAACAAGCGCCATAATGACCGCCGCGCTTTGGGCCAAAACCCCCAGCGTGGCCATCATCGGAAAAGTGCCCTCGCCACCAACCCAACCCGCAATGGGTGTGGCGATCATCACGGCCAGCCACACAATCAACGCGCCCAAGCCCCATAATGGAATAGAAAAGCGCGGCCACTGTGCAAGCTGTCTATTGAGGCTCGCCATGAAGCTGCATCTCCTTATGGCCACGTTTACGACGAGCATTTGCCAGCAATTTTTGGGCGCGGTGTTGGCTGTTTTCATCCATCATCAGCGTAACGCCGAACACCACAAGGATATTCGTCACCATGAAAAACACAGCTTCTTCTAGTGGCAAAATGCCGCCAAGCAGTATGCCGGTTGTTTGAGCCGGATCAATTGTCCATGTGCCGCTTGAAATAGCGATAGCATCTATCACACACAAATAAAAAGTTGGCACGAAAATTGCCACCGTAATATAGCGCAAGCGCGATAGCAAAATATCTGCACCAAAGGCAAGTTGTAGAGTAAATGGCAATGCTGCCCAACCCAGCGTTAGTGCAAGATATGTGCCTGCTGACCACCCAGTTAATAAAACAACGGCTGAAGCAAGGAACATTATTCCCATAGCGGCCACCGACACATAGCGCAAACCTGTTTTGGGCTGAAAATGGGGTGCTTTGGGAAAAGCATAGCGTGAGAGCGTCAGCATCCATGTGCCCGTCATCAACGTTTGCACCACAAAAAAGGTATATTCCTCAATTGGCACATACCATAGTGTGATGCCCGTCACTAAGTTAGGGTCATACCACCAGACATTGGTCGCAACCAAATAATTATCCCAAGGGGTAGTATAGGCCAGCGCCATGCCCACATGCACAAAAATAACGCGCCATGCGTGGCGTTTCATAAAGCCCGCCCCCATCAAAGCCCGTCCATGTCGTGCATCATACCATGCCCACAGCACAAAAAGCAGCATCGGCGGAATCACAAATCGCAGCAACACGCCAAAATAGGTCATAACCAGTCGTCCCTCTTCATAAAGCCACTATGGGCGACGAATGCCTCGTGCATAGATATAATCAAACACCCATAAAAACGCCCCTTGAATCAAAATACCAATGCCGGCACCGCGCCGGTGGGGTTTGTCGCTGCCCATCCAACGCCCACCCCAAATAATATACAGGTTGTCTAATCCAAAATTGAACCACAATAAGCGCCGCAAAAATTGCGCTTTTTGATCCACTTCAGCCTCGCTCATGTGGCCAGATTGATAGGCTTGGCCTTCTTTAGCCGCGCTTCGCAACCCATTTAAGGCAAGGGCCGTGTCAATGGCACCCCATACGAAAAACTGGCTACCAATGCCACGTTGTAGCTTGTGTGCTTGTCGCCACCACAGCCCACCCAATATCATGCTGCCCACGCCCCACGCCAGCAGCACCGCCGACAGTTTTTGTTGATGGGCATAAAAATCATAATCGGACGATGGCATGGTGCTAGGAGAAGCATCGTTATTTGATTGAACATGAACGGGTGGGGTAGAGATGGAATCTATCATGAACATGCTCCTCATAAAATAAGCAATTGTGGTCTTACTATAAAAATTACAGATGAGGTTGCTGAAAGTTGAAGCTAATAACTTGATAAGTGCTGGCTAAATCTTTCTTCATATTAATGAACCCTCATTAAAACACCCCATGTTTTTCACTTCTAATTAACTATCTGCGTTTATTTTGAAAAACATGTTGATAGAGGAGAGCAATAATTTTATGACATCGGTGGCAGTGATTGGCGCGGGTATGGGCGGCCTTGCATCCGCCTTGCGGTTACGAAAAATGGGCTATGAAGTGACGGTCTATGAAAAACAAGCTCGCCCCGGTGGCCGCAGCAATATTATTGAAGAGCAAGGCTTTCGGTTTGATCAAGGCCCCACTATTTTAGTGATGAAGTCGGCATTTGAAGAGACCTATGCTGCGCTAGGCCTTGATATTAACGAGCGTATTGAGTTTACCCAACTTGATCCCAACTACCGCATCTATTTTCATGACAATACCTACATCGATCTGTTTAGCAATATGGCCAAACTGGCTGCCGAAGTTGAAAAAGTAGAACCCGGCGCATCAGAGCGTTTGTTCCGCTTCATTGGGGCATCGGCTAAGAAGTACGAATTAGGGATGGATTTTGTTGTTCGCAACTTTGACAGCATTTTCGACCTTGCTAATCCCATCGCAGGCGCACGCTTGTTGCAAACACGCGCCCTCGACCAGCTTTATGGACAAGTAGGGGCATTTTTTAAAAGCGACAAGTTGCGGAAGGCTTTCTCATTTCATTCGATGTTCTTAGGCCTGTCGCCGTTTGATGCACCGGCAATGTACTCGCTTATTACGTATGCAGATTTGGCGCTAGGGATGTGGTTCCCGAAGGGTGGCATTTACAGCATTATCGAAGATATGCTCTCGATTGCTGATGAGATGGGGATAGAAATTCGTACTAATGCCCCCGTTGGCGAAATTTGGATCGAAGATGGCAAAGTGAAGGGCCTAAAGCTGCAAAGTGGCGAAGTAGTTGCAGCGGATATGGTGGTCTCTAATGCCGATTTACCCTATACCTATCGCTGTCTTGTACCTGCCCAGTATCGCAAACAATATACCGATGAAAAGCTAGACCGCATGAAATACGCTTGTTCGGGCTATTTGCTATATTTGGGTGTGAATAAAGTCTATCCTAATGCCTCGCACCAAGCCTTGTATTTTACAGATGATTATAAGGGCAACCTAGATGCCATTTTCCGCGACAAAGTATTGCCCGATGAGCCGTCTTTCCATCTCAATATTCCTAGCCTAAGCGATCCCACACTGGCCCCACCCGGCCACAGCGCGATCTATGTGTTGGCCCCCATGCCCAGCCTAGAGGGTGATGTTAATTGGCGTGAAGCCGCGCCCAAAGTTCGTGCCCAGTTATTGAAGCGCATTGCCGAGTTATTGGACGATCCAGATTTTGAGCAACATATTGTCTATGAGCGCGACTATACACCAATTGACTTTCAAAACGACATCAACGCCGTACATGGCACAGCCTTTGGATCACTTTCACAAGGCTTCTTTCAATCGTCCTACTTTCGTCCACACAATAAATCACGCGATATTGATGGACTGTATTTTGTGGGGCAGGGCACATACCCCGGCATTGGGATGCCGATGGTGCTGATTTCGGCGCAATTGGTTACAGAAAGGATTGCCGAAGAATGGCGCTAGAACACCTTGAAAAACCGCTTCATAGCCAAGCCACCGAAATTGCCGCACGACTTGGCCATGCTTCGGCTGTAACACGAGAACAAGACTATGCCGAGTGTCGCGCTATCATGACTACTGCCAGCAAGAACTACTCGTTTGCAAGCATGGTTTTGCCGCCAGAGTGTGCCAAGCATGTTCATGCACTTTATGCTGTAATGCGTGTAGGCGATGATCGGGTGGATGTGAGCAGCAAGGGCTTTGCATCGCCGAAAGCCGCCATTGAAGAATGGCAACAAAGCTATCGGCGTGTGTTTGAAAGCGGCGGCCACAGTCCTTATGGTGTATTGCGGGCCTATTATCATACCTGCCAAGAACTTGACATTCCGCCTTATCTGCTCGACAACTACTTTCGCGCCATGATTGAAGACCTCAGCATTACACGCTTCCCAACATTTGCTGATTTGTATCACTATATGGAAGGCAGCGCCATTCCGGTTGGGCGCATTATGTCCCACATTATGGGGGTGCGAGAAGGGCATGTTGCTGATGCTTACCCAGAAGCCGACGCACTCTCGGTTGGGATGCAACTCACTAATTTTTGGCGCGATGTGTGGGAAGACTGGCACATTGGGCGTGTATATATTCCTCAAGAAGATATGGCGCAGTTTGGTGTGAGCGAAGACGATATTGCCGCCGCGCAACTTTCTCCTAAACTGGTTGCGCTTTTAGAGTATGAAATTGGGCGCACCGAGGCTTACTATCAGCAAGCTCGCGCTGGTGTAGCAAAGCTGGCGCGTGGCCGTTGGGCGGTGATGAGTGCGCTGGAGATCTATCATGCGATCTTAACTCATCTCAAAAGTAGTGGCTATAACATTTATGGTCCGCGCTTGGGGGCCAGCCGCTATGAAAAAGCCAAGTTGCTTCTGAAAGCGCGTTTTTCTTCTTTCTAGCTTGTTTTGGTTCATCATTTTGTTTGTCTCCTTCTTTAAGGCTTTCCACTTATGGCAAGCCTTTTTTTGTTGATATGTTATGGCGCTCTACCTCCTTTGCTAAGATCGAGTAGAATCTAGGAAGCGAAAGGCATCGCTAACGACGCTAACGAAAAAAAGGTACAACTTTCTGTGACTACTCTAAAAGTCTTTATCAGTTCGCGCATGACAGAACTTGCCGATGAACGCCGCCTAATTTCTGAATTGTTGCCTACCCTAGACTTTAACGGCATTCGGCTAGAAACATGGCGCTTTGAAGAAGACGCTCCCGCTACTAGCAAAACAATCCGCGAGGTTTATTTGGATGCGCTGTATAACAGCGATTTGGTCATTGGCTTGTTTTGGCAAACACTGGGTGAGTGGACAGCCGACGAAGTCACCAAAGCGGGCGAGCGCAATATTGAACGCCACATTTATCTGAAAAAAACACAACCCGATGATGTTGAAGAACGCAATCTGCAATTGCAAGGCTTTTTAAGCCAACAACATCATGGCAATGTACGCTTTGGCTTTACGGTCAAGTGGTTTCATTCGTTAGATGAGCTACGCGAGTCGGTGAAATTTTCTGTTGAACAATGGCTGTTGACACGCCAAATGACGCGCAATACGGTGGGTGCGGTGCTAGTGCGGATTGCAGCCGACGTTCCCGATCAAGTACGGCGTTTAATTGGGCGCGATGATGTCGTTCAAGAGGCCCTAGAAGCACTTGAGTATGAAGATCGGGTCTTATTAACGGGAATGGGTGGCATGGGCAAAAGCTCGGTGGCGGCGGCCACAGCGGTTGCCTATATGCAGCAACATGCTTGCAATGTTATTTGGGTCGAATTGGGCGATGCCACTCCGCTACAAGTGTTTGATGCTATTGCTAAAGCGCTGGGCCAGCAACAAGACCTTAGCGCCACAAATCATTTAGAGCGCGAACAAGCCATCCGCCATCTTCTTAATGAACAAAACGCCCTGATTGTGTTTGATGATGTCTGGAACGCCAATACGCTGGTTGAGGTGTTGCGGGCTGTGCCACGCACCATGCCCCTCTTATCCACCTCGCGGCTACGGATTCCGCTAGATACCATTATCGAAGTGAAGCCACTAGCGGCGACAGCGGCCCTAGAACTATTGGCATTTGCAGCGCGGCAACCTCAATTGAAAGATGATACCGTTGCGCTACAACTCATAGAATTGCTAGGGGGCCATGCTTTTGCTGTCGAAATTGCAGGCAAAACACTGCGTGTCGAAAAAATAGCGCCCACCGACCTGATTGAACGCATTCAAACTGCACCTCATCATTTGGCTATGCCCGCCAATTTTGGCGAAGTAGGGCGCACGGGTGTGAAATCATTGCTAGATGCTAGCGTAGATGCCCTCGATGAACGCTTGCATCATATATTTATGGTATTGGGTGGCTTGTTTCAGCCCATTGTCACCGCCGAGTTACTAGCGCTGGTATTGGATGAGCCACTGACCATCACTCAAAAAATGCTGTCTGCTTTAGTAGAACGTGGGCTAATTGAAGAATTAGAACGCAGTGGCATAGTGTCCTATCGGCTGCACGACCTGACCTATAGCTATGCTGCTACCATGCTTGCTGCGGAATTTAAGGCGTGGGATGTGCGCGTTTTGATCAACGCTTGTCATCAACTGGTGAAAAGTTATCCCGAAAATGTAGATCATCTGGATATTGAGCTGGGCAATATTTTAGAAGCCGTCGAGCGTTCGTTGGCATTGGAATTAGAGGGCCCTGCTTTTGAAACCATGACGACGCTTGCTGCCGATTATTTGACAGCAAGCGGCTATAACCTCAAGTTTTTAGAGTTACTATCGCAAGTAATTGAACGCTTGCAAACATCTGCCGCTACTGATGACGACCTTATGGCCTTGCAATATCTGTATGGCAAGCAGGGCAATATTCTCTTTGATCGCAACAATCCCCAAATGGCCCTAAGTGCCTATCAAGCTGGGTTGGCCATTGCCCAAGAACTGAGTTTGTCTGAACGGCAAGTAGTGTTAGGGGGCTTAGTAGGCAAGCTAATGGGGCATGTGGGCGATCCACATGCAAACACATTTTTGGCAGAGGTGGCCGCTTTTGCCGATACCCTAGATGATGAGTATTGGATTGGCTTTGTACGCGAGATGCAAGGCTATTTGGCACAACTTGCGGGGGATTATGAACAGTGTCGCCACATATATCTACAAAATGTCGAATTGGGGCAACGCCTAGCTGATTATCCAACCCTATTTTTTGCATTGCTAAATGTTGGCTCTGCCGAACGCGACCTACAAGAGTACCACGCTGCAATTTTGCATCATCAGCAAGCCCTAGAAACCGCCCAAGCCCAAGATATACGGTATTGGGTGGCTTTGGCCCTGCACGCGCTGGGCACAGACTACTATCACATTGCCGATCATTTACGCGCTAAACAACTCTTAGAAGAGGCCCATCAAATTTATGAAGGGCTGGGCATGGTTGCTAAAATGAAC
>CAZLPC010000134.1:6757-7865 GCA_964561305.1 uncultured Anaerolineae bacterium | reverse complement strand
CAAGGCCAGTGCGTTTTTCTAAATTGGCGGGCCCACTAGAAGAACGCACTGGCCTTGCCCTAGAAGTAATGCACCCCGAGCGTGGAATGCAAATAGGATGGGATTATGCGCTAGCGGATTTGGTAGCCATTAAATGCCCCACAGCAATTATTGTTGGCGACCGCGACCCCGTTTTTCCGCTTGAAGACGCGCTGGCTATCCATCGCACATTGCCAAATGGTCAGTTGTTGGTTGTGCCGCGCAAGGGGCATTTTGGCTATCATGATAGTCCGCTTGTGCGCCAATTTTTAGATGAGTGGTACGACAAACGCTAAGGATGGCGGGCGATATAGTCATAGATCGCTAAATAACTATCAATCATCTGCTGAAGACCGAAGCCATACTCGGCTTTAATCCGTAATTGGCGGCGCTTCAGGTCTTGGTGTTTCCGTCGTCGCTTCAAGATTAATTCTTGTAGATCGGCGAGGTCGTGGCTAGTGGCGGTGGTTGTAATTTCTGGCAAAATGCCCACTGCTGGCCCCATGACATCGGTTCCGCACGCCATCGCTTCAATAGCGGGCAGATGAAAGACCTCGTTTTCATCTGCTGTGACCAACAACGTTTGTGTTTGCTGATAAAAAGCGGGCATAGCTGTATAGGGTTGTTGGCCATGAAAAACCACCCGCTCGGCAATGTTTAGTGTTTTGGCCAAGTGTTCTAAATCGTCACGAAGCGGCCCATCTCCCACAATATCTAGTGTCATGCTTGGCAAATGCGCCAGCAAATGCAACATTAGATCAAGATTGCACTGGGGGATAAGCTCGCCCACCGCTAAATAATCGCGTGGGCGGTTTTCGTGTTCATGAAAGCTGAAATGTGCCGTATCCACGCCATAATGCACCATAAATTGATCGGCTTGGGTGTTGTGTACCAATTCACTTAATTTTTCGAGGGCATATTTTGAAGGTGCAATAAGGCCGCGTACAACCGCTAGCGCTGGATTGAGTGCTTTACGGGCATAGGTAAAATCATCGCTTAGAACATTGATGAGCAATGGTATGGCGGTGTTGTCGCAAATAGCGGCGGCCATGTTGCCGGCCCACCGAATGCCAAAAGCGTGCAATAGGTC
>CAZLPC010000134.1:0-6747 GCA_964561305.1 uncultured Anaerolineae bacterium | reverse complement strand
GCCAATTTGTCGCAAGGCGCGGTTGGTCACTTCGGCCAGCCCCAAGGGGATGACTTTGGCGTTATAAAACCAATGATAGCCAGCAGGGTGTTGGGGTTCCATAAACAAGGCAAACACAACTACATCATTATATTGAGCCAGCCCCTTCACTAAATGATGATAAAGAGGTTGCTCAATAGCTTGTTCGGTAGCTACAAAACTGGGCAAAACCAGTCCAAGACGCATGGCGGGCTTGGCGCTAGCTCTTCCAGCGCAGCAAGTCGCCGGCTGTGTTTTCAAGATTAGTCAGTACATCAGCGTTTAGTGAGCCATTTAAATGATGAGCATAGATGACAGCTCCTATTACCGAGGGATAACGAGCAAATTCGATGTGGGCCTTGGGGGCCACGGCTGTAATCCTATCATTAAAAGGCTGTGTCAGAAAATCTCCGGATCGAAATGCACCCCCCACCATCCCCACAGTTAGAGCTTCGTTAGCCATGTTTAGCCGTTGAATAACAGCCACCACGCCTTGCCCCAATTCTTCACCAGCTTGGCGCAAAATGGCTTGGGCGGCAGGATCATTTTCTTCATTGGCACAACGCGATACATGCTGGGCAAAGCTGGCAATGGTGGGTTTGTCGAAGGCAGGGTTGTGGGCATAAGCCAGCATATCATCAGCTTTTTCAAGTTGATAATGATAGAGCATGGCAGCCAGCAGTGGTGTATCGGGGCTGCGCCCATCCCATGCTTTTATGGCGGCCCGCACGCCTTCTAAGCCAATCCAATAACCACTGCCTTGGTCGGCTAAAATATAGTCCCATCCCAACGACTTTATGCGCTGGTTGTCGGCATTGACCCCAAACGCCGAAGACCCCGTGCCAGCAATGACGACCACGCCGGGCTGACACACTGTCGCCGCCGCCCACGCAATCACAATATCGTTTTCGATGTGTAGTGCACCCCCTAAGCCAACAGGCGCAACCAGCGAATGGTAAACATCGGCATCTTGGGTCGAGTTTAGCCCTGCCAAACCCACCACAGCGACGGTGCAATCTGATAGTGATTTACCTGCTTTTTGAACCACCTCATGAATGACTGTGTGCAGCGCTACTTTGGCGTTGTCTTCGCCCACTGCCAAATAATTAGAGGCTTTGGCTTTGGCTGTTTGCAGCACCGTTCCGTCGGGTTCTGTTAATATAGCCACCGTACCAGTTGCGCCACCATCTACACCAATCATGTATCCCATGCGGTTTTGTCCTTACTGTTTGTTTGCAAACCACTAAATGCTGGCGACTATTGTAGCCAACCTTAGGGGATTTTGCAGTAACCATCCTCACAGATTGGTTTGCCGGCCAGTTTATTAATGGCATAGCGCCGACGGGCAATCCATGTATAGATTTTAGGCCCTAGCCAGTTCATCCCCGGCAAATATAACATCGGTAAAATGGGCCATGCTAATGGTAAATGGCGCATTTGATAGCGTACCCCAAAAAAGCCAGTAAATACGCGCTTTTCGTCGGGTACAACATGAATAGCCCCCATTAAATCTTGGTAGTCAAAATGGTTGAAGCGAGGTTCATGAACGGCTTGTTGCAGCTCAATTGGCTCGAAGCGTTTCAGCCAATCCAGTGCGCGCACTGCTCGAATAGAGTTGCGGCATAGTACACATTGGCCATCGTAAAGCACTGCAATTTTTTGCATAGTGGTTGTAGCTCCTCATCGTTTTGATCTATTCTAACATACGAACATCAGTAACAATTTAGAAAACAGCCACTTTGCACTGTTTTCGACGACTAAGTACAATAAGTAAAGATTGTAAATTTAAGACAAGAGTATTCAGGAACTTCTATGTCCACACGACGATTTGAAGACGATTTTTTGGAAGAAAGCGCACCGCCTGCCTCTGATGGGCAAGCGCAACAGCCACCTGTTGCCCAACAAGCCCCACGCCCACCGCGTCAGCGCGGTTCTAGCCGACATATTGCCCACATGCCGCGCACCTTAATGCAGGTGATGAACGAGGCCAATGACATGGTTGTGCGGGGCGACCTGTCTGAGTTTGTGCCGTTGCCAACAGGGTTTGACCCCCTTGATGGTTTAATTGGTGGTGGATTACGCAAGACCGAACTGGTGCTGCTGGGGGGCGCACAAGGCATCGGCAAAACCATCACTGCTTTACAAATGGCCCGCAACATCGCCGCACGCCAAGGCCAATATGCTTTTTATCTCTCGTATGAACATACCGAAACCCACCTGATGAATCGGTTGTTGTGCCTAGAGAGCATTAATCCGCCCGAAGTTGATTTGCGGCGCGGCTTGCGCCTAAAAGACCTTCACGACACCATCATCACCGAACGGGCGCGGTCTACGCTACGTGGTGGCGAAGGGTTGTCGTTGCAAAAAATTCTGCGCGAAAACGAGCGCACCGCCTTGCCCGTTGCCCGTATGGTCAGCTATGCCGACCGCCTTATTATGGTGAAAGCCAGTCCCATTGTGACCACACTGCGGGCTATCCGCGAAATGACCATGCGTCTCGTCGAGGCTACCAACGGCAATGTCACAGTGTTTATTGACTATTTACAGAAAATCGCCATTCACCCCGAACGAGCTGCCGATGAAGGCGAAAAAGTGACCATTATTGTCGAGGGCCTTAAAGACATGGCGCTCAGTTTGGGCGTGCCTGTGGTGGCAATCGTGGCCGCCGACCGCGAAGGCTTGCGGGCCAATCGGTTGCATTTGCACCATCTACGCGGCAGCTCTGCCCTAGACTATGAGTGCGACATTGCCATTATCATGAACAATAAGTTTCATATTTTATCGAAAGAAGTCGCCTCGTTTAATCCCTATCAGGCGCGACAATTTCGGGAGTGGGTAGTGTTTACCATTGAGAAGAACCGGGCCGGGCGGGCCATGCAAGACATGGAGTTTCATCTTCATGCCCCATTTTTTGCCTTCGACCCCCGCGGCCAACGGGTACAACAACAATTGATTGATGACAAACTCATCGAGAGCTAAGGCATCGGACAAACCCTAGCTAGTGTAGTGTTCTGGGCGGCGGTCTGTTAAAACGGGGATGGATCGCCGCAGTCTTTCGACCATGTTCAAGTCTAATTCAGCCGTTACAACCGCTTCACTATCGCCCAATTCAACAACAACATCGCCATTAGGATCAATAATCGCCGAGCGCCCACCATATTTTGTGCCATGGTTGCCCGTCACTTCTTCATAGTCGTCTACGCCAATGCGGTTGGTAGCCACGATAAACATTTGGTTTTCGATGGCGCGGGCCCGAATCAGTACGCGGAAATGCTCTTGACGTTCGGCAGGCCATTGGGCGGGGACAAAGGTAATGCGGGTTCCCTCTACGGCATAGCGCCGAAAGAGTTCTGGAAAGCGCAGATCGTAACAAATGCCAACAGCAGTGCGCCCCCACGGCAAGTCAAACGTAGCAGCACCCTCGCCGGGTGTTAGCCATTGATCTTCTTGCATGGGCGGAAAAAGATGTAGCTTACGATATGCGCCCTCGATACCCCGTTTTGGGCCGACAATGGGTGCAGTGTTCGACACACCCAAGCCGCGTTTTTCCAGCATAGAACCCAATATATAAATGGTGGCTTTTGCCGAAAGCGCCGCAATTTCAGAGAATAGCCCTCCACTTAACGAGCTAGCGAGGTCTTTGGCTTGCTCAAGGGCAAAGCCTGCATCCCACAATTCTGGTAACAACACCACATGGGCGCGTTGACGATGGGCCTCTGTCACCACTTCTTGAACTTTTATCCAATTGGCGCGAGGGTTGCCTTTCTTAATATCAATTTGCGCTAGTGCCACCCGAAGATTAGCCATCTTTATCTACTCCTTACACATTAACAGTCAAACTATAATCGTCTTTTAAGTCTCGGCTTGGGCCATCCAAAAATCAATAGCTCTCTGGGTCACCGTTTGGATGTTTAAGCCAGTAGTATCTAGCTGGGGATAGTTGAGTTTTAGAACAGTCATTTCTCGTTTTAGACGACCCAGCACCACTGCGCGGGCATCTGGCGTATGAAAATGTGCGCCTTGCGACACATGCAAGCGTCGTAAGACCTCATTGAGTGCTGCTGTAAGGCATAAGATGGGCCCCGTAGCCCGCAGCCGTTCGGCATTGTTAACGTCGAAGAGAGAAAGGCCGCTAACTGCAATAATCGAGCGCCGCACCAGCGCTAACTCGCGGATCAGTTCGGCTTCAACCGTTTTCAGGCGCGACTCGCCCAATAAACTACGGATGTTGTCGGCACTCATCCCCTCCCGCAACTGAATCTCGTTTTCGAGATCATAAAACTCAATGGATAATTCTTTGGCAATGCCACGCCCAACGGCGCTTTTGCCAACACCCATATAGCCAGTAAGCACCAGATTTTGATAGGGGGTACGGTTGATAATCGGCACGGCTTAAACCTTATTTTGCCAATCTGGATAGCGTTCATCGAAAATTTCATAAAGCTGCTCAAGATGTGTAATTTCTGCATCGGGTTTAATTTTATGATGTAAAAGGGCCGTGTCTTCTACTCGACGGCGCAAAATGGCGACCATGCCAACATTTTGTGCGCCCAAAATATCAGCCTCACGAGAATCGCCGACGAATACGGCTTCTTGTGGCGTGATATTCAGTTCTTTCAATGCTAAATCAAAAATAGCCCGATTGGGTTTAATAACGCCTGCATCGGCTGCTGAGATCATCGTATCAAAATAATCAAGTAGCCCATGTTCGCGCAGTTCATACTCGCGCAAGCGCATTGGCTGGAAAGCGTTGGTCACTAAGCCAATCTGTAGTCCATAGTTTTTAAGGGTTTGCAACACATCGGCACTTTCATCAAAAGGTAGCACCCCCGGCATCCCCCGCCACTGATAAGCGTCTATTAAGCTGTCGGGCGTAATAGATTGGGGTAGATCAACGCCCAACGACTGGATTGCCTTGTACAATATAAGGCCCAAATGGGGCGCTTCTAGGGTGTCGCGGGCGCGTTGCCATGCTTGGTGTGTAAAATAATTGGTCGCTTGAGAAAAGGCTTCAACATCAAGGCTGGTGGCTCCTATTATAGGTTGCACAAAGTCTGCTACATATTGAACATGTATCCGATTATAGTCTATCCAGTCTTGTGACTGTCCGCGCCAATCCAATAGTGTGTCGTCTAGGTCAAAGATGACAGCTTTTAGCACAATAGATTTGCCCTTTAACTTAAACAGTATTTTTGAACCCCAATATGATGATAATTGCTTTTTATGACTGTAGCACAATTATGAGGGGTTGCAAAAAAAAACCCACGCAGTTTGTTTAGCGTGGGGTATGAAAAGCAACTATCAAAGCAAACGACTATTCGTCGCCTTTGACGGCCTTCTTCAGTTCAGCACCCGCCGAAAAAGCAGGACGCTTGGTCGCCGGAATGATGACCTTTTCCCGTGTACGGGGGTTTACACCAGTACGCTCTTTGGCTTCGCGCACTTCAAAAGTGCCGAAACCAGTAAGAACCACACGCCCTTGCTCTTGCAAAGTGGATGTGATGACCTCTAGTACAGCGTTAACGGTCTTTTGAGCATCGCTTTTAGTAATACCAGCACGTTCGGCAACTGCGGCGATAAACTCGGTCTTGTTCATAGATTCTTTGCTCATGAAGCGACTCCTTTGGCAAAAAGTGAACGTTTGTGCGCCAAATGTCGGCATTTTACGGGGATAAGCCAGTTCTGCCAAGTCCCAATTATTCAAAAAGGGGGCAATTTGGCTATTTGTCGCCAAATACAGCTTCTACGGCCTGCAAAATCTCTTGTGGGCGTACTGGTTTGGTTAGAAAATGGTCTACCCGGTAGTGAAGCGCCGACTCTCTAAATTTTGGATAGGCCGTTATCACAATCAATGGAATGTGTTGTCCGTGAGGCTTTTCCCGCAGACGCGGTAAGACATCCGCGCCGTTCATAGTGGGCATCATCATGTCTAAAATAACTAGATCAGGCAAAATGGCATCAAATTGTTGCAGGGCTTCGATGCCATTTTGTGCCTCGAACACGGCATAGTGGCCGCGTTCGAGGGTTTGGCGATAAATATTGCGAAGTTCGGGGTCGTCTTCGACGACTAAAATTTTAAATAGCGGCATTGAATTAATAGCCCGGATTTTCCTGATGGTAGCCATCGTCATAAGGACGATCTTGATAGCGCCTATCTTGGCGCGGATATTGCGCCTCATTAGGATTATTTGGGTTATAGGGTTGTTGTGGGCCACCTGTGCGGGGTGGCAGATAGGGTCTTGATTGTGGTTGGGCATAGCCGCCTGCACTGGCTGCTATTGCCTGATTGCCGGGGCCAAGTTGTTGTTGTGGGGCAAGGTCTTGCTCCCCCCGCCAATTGGGGTTGCCGTCCCATGCAGCCAAACGTATCATTTCCCCACCAGCAATCAAGAGATGTTCGGGCATCCATCCGATACCGAAAAGTTCGGTATGAATATCTTTTTTGAAGGGTGTTACACGAAACTCTTCAATTTGGTTGGCAATTTGTGTCCATTTTTGGTTAATGTTTTGCAACTCGCGCTCATAACGGTCTTGTAGCTCGTTCATATCTTTTTCTACTTCGCGCAAGACTTCATTGCTTTCGAGAATGCTCTCTTGTGCTTGGCCTTTATAACGACGGGTGCGTGAAACACGGCTAAGGGTATAGGCAGTGCGGCCCTTCATCAGGCTTAGTGCGGCCTCGCCCATTGTCACTAATTCTTCTCGCCCCAGATCGCGAAATTGTTTTTC
>CAZLPC010000133.1:0-7889 GCA_964561305.1 uncultured Anaerolineae bacterium | reverse complement strand
AAAACATCAAAAGCGGCCTCGACAGCCTCGGGCACACTCAGATCAACACCCGCCGTGCGTAAAACATTTAACGGATAGTCTGAACCGCCTGCTTTTAAGAAGTTCAGATAGCTTTCGGCCACGCCCGCCTCACCCGCCAAAATACGTTGGGCAAAGGCATGGGCCCCAGAAATACCAGTGGCATATTGAAAGGTGTAATAAGCGACATACAAATGCCCAAATGTGGCCCATGTAATGCCAATACGCTCTGGATCAAGCTCCATTTCGCCGCCCAAGCCTTCGCTAAATAGCTCGGTCATCAGTTCATTCAGCGCATCGGCGGTTGGGCTTTCGCCATTACTTACGCGCTCATGCACTTCTAGCTCGAAGCGGGCTAAGGTGGGCATAATGAAGAAATAGCGGTGAAAGTTCCGCATGGCTTCTTCAATTAAGGCTATCTGAAAATGGCGGTCGGGTTGGGTGTCGAACAAATAGGCACGGGTCATAGCTTGGTTAAAATTAGAAGCGACCTCAGCAACAAACAACGAGTAATCGCTATAGGTATAGGGCTGGGTACGCCATACAAGATAAGAGTGCATTGAGTGGCCGATTTCGTGGGCCAGCGTGCTGAGGCTAAAAATATCGTCGGTATAGCTCATCATAATAAAGGGGTACGTATCATAAGTGCCCGACGAAAACGCACCACCCCGCTTGCCTTCATTAGGATACACATCCACCCAGCGGTCTTGCAAACACCCGTTTCGCAAAACCGACACATACTCATCTCCTAAGGGTTGCAGGCCTGCCCCAATCCACTCAATAGCTTGTTCATAAGCAATGGTGGGTGAATTTGAGGTAAGCGGGGCCCATGTATCGTACCAATGCAGGGTTTCTACACCTAAAATGCGCCGCCGCACTGCCCAATAGCGATGCCATGTGGGTAGATGACGCTTAAATGTATCAATGAGGTTATGAAACACCTCGACAGGAATGTTATTAGGCGACAACGCACTGTGCAGGGCAGAGTCATAGCCGCGTGCAGTGGCCATAAAATTATTCTGTTTCACAGATGTGATGTAATTGGCCGCAAGGGTATTTTTGTGGGCCAAATACTCATCGGTATAGCTATGCCACGCGGCCCGCCGCGTCTCTCGATCAGGAGCGTTCATTAGCGCATCAATATTGCTTTGGACGACAGTTTCAGTCTCGCCATTAGCACCTAAGGCTGGCTCAAAACGAAAATCGGCATTGGTCAGCATCCCCATCGTGTTCCATACCCCACTAAATGGCTCGCTCAACATTCCTAAAATTTCTTCAACCTCAGCTGAACGAACATGCGCTTGGTTACGGAACAAATTGTCGAAATAGTGGCGATAGAGTGCCAAATCAGCGTTTTTATTCATCCACTGATCAAGTTTGGCTTGACCAATAGCCAATACTTCCGGGTCAGAAAAGGCTACAGCAGCACTAAACTTGCCATAGAGCGCCTGTATACGTCCTAGTTGCACTTGTGCTTCGGTATCGTTGGCATCCACATTGGTGTTAAGGCTGGCATACATATACAATGACGAGACTTGACGCACAAGGCGTTCGGCAAACTGAATGAATGTAAACAATACTTCTGGCGATTCGTTTAAACGTCCAAGATAGGTGCTGATAGTCGGTAATTGATCTTGAACTGCATTAAAGGCCGCTTCCCATGCGTCGGCATCGGCAAAGACGCTTTCTTGGTTCCATTTATATTGCACCTCAATTTGATCGCGTTTTAAAACAGCAACACTCATGCTTCATACTCCTCATTGTGTAAAAATAGGGCAGCTGTCATCTTGACAAGTGCCCTATTTTTAATGATTTTTGCTAGAATGACCTCTTATATTAACTCAAAAGATCAGGAATTTGTTCAGGATAGGAAGCCACTTTCACGCCAGATTTTTCGAATGCCTCAATCTTGCCGGCTGCTGTGCCTGCCCCGCCTTCAATCAATGCGCCAGCATGACCCATTGTGCGGCCTTCAGGCGCACGTTGGCCTGCAATAAACGCCACTACCGGTTTGGTCATGTTCTTTTGGATATATTCAGCGGCACGTTCTTCACCATCACCACCAATTTCGCCAATGAGTACCACTTTTTCAGTTAGCGGATCGGTCTCGAACAATTCTAATACATCAATGAAGCTTGTTCCATTAACAGGGTCGCCGCCAATGCCTACACAGGTCGTTTGGCCGAAGCCGCGCTCTGTAAGGGCGAAAACTGCTTCATAAGTGAGTGTGCCACTGCGCGACACCACCCCAACGTTGCCGGGCGTAGCAATGAAGCCCGGCATAATACCCACCTTCGACTGACCGGGTGTTAACAAGCCGGGGCAGTTGGGGCCCAACAACCGCGAGTTGCTGGCATCAAGATGAGCTCGTACCACCATCATATCTGAAATGGGGATACCCTCAGTGATACAGACAATCAGTTCAATACCCGCATCAATAGCCTCTAGAATTGCGTCGGCGGCAAACGGTGGCGGCACATAAATCACTGAGCAATTGGCATCGGTGGCTTCTTTTGCCCGATGCACAGTGTCAAAAACAGGCTTGCCTAACGCCCACTCGCCACCTTTGCCGGGGGTAACACCACCCACGATGTTTGTGCCATATTCGATCATCTGCTGGGCATGAAACATGCCTTGCTTACCCGTGATACCTTGTACGATCAGACGGGTATCTTTATCAATCATAATCGCCATTATGTTAGCTCATCCCTTCGCGTACAATTTCGACGGTCTTTTGGGCCGCTTCATATAAAGTGCGTGCGCCGCTGGTGTTGGGCAAATTGGCTTCTTCGATAATTCTCAGGCCTTCTTCTTGGTTTGTGCCCACAAGACGAATGACCAATGGTAATTCTGTTTTTACTTCATCCAAAGCCGCCAACAAGCCACGCGCCACATCGTCACAACGGGTGATGCCGCCGAAAATATTGATCAAAATAGCCCGCACGTTAGGGTCGGCTAAGATAATCCGTAGTGCTGATGCAACTTTTTCTGGCCCTGCACCACCACCAATGTCTAAAAAGTTGGCTGGGCCAATACTATATTGCTCGCCAAAGAAACCTGTCATATCCATGGTAGCCATGGCCAAGCCAGCGCCGTTTACCATGCACCCAATTTGGCCATCTAGCTTCACATAACTCAGTTCGGCTTCGCGGGCTTCAATTTCTTCGAGGGGTTCGGCGCTGGTGTCACGCTGGGTAGCCAGTTTCTTTTGCCGATAGAGCGCGTTGTCATCTAATGACATTTTGCCGTCAAGCGCCTTCAAGATTTCTTCGCCATTTTCTTCGACAATTGCTAATGGGTTAATTTCGCAGAGGGTCGCGTCACTTTGTTTATAGCACTCATAAAGCGCTCGGCAAACTTTGTCGAACTGTCGCCATAAATGGCGAGGCAAGTCAATTTGCGAGGCCACTTCTACGATCTGATAGCTGCGCAGCCCCAACAAAGGATCAATATGAAGGCGCACAATTTTTTCGGGCATGGTACGGTTTACTTCTTCAATATCCATGCCGCCTTCGGCACTGCACATCAATAAGGGACGACGGGCAGCGCGGTCATTTGTAATCGAAAGATATAACTCGGTTTTGATGTTTGCGCCGGGATCAATCAACACTTTATGAACGGTATGGCCTTTAATATCCATCCCTAAAATATGGCTAGCGTGTGTACGCGCATCAAAAGGGGTTTTGGCTAGCTTAACGCCACCCGCCTTGCCACGCCCACCCGTAAAAACCTGTGCTTTTACGACCACTACTCCGCCAATTTCTTGTGCGATAGTCGCGGCTTCATCGGCAGTATGGGCGACCTTGCCTAACGGCACAGGTATCCCAAACTCATGAAACCGACGCTTTGCTTGATACTCGTGTAAGTCCACGAAGTCGCCTCCAATTTGTGTAAATTTCACAATTTCGAGCGCGAGTATACCACCCTTACCCACCCAAACCAACCTTGTCGCTATATCGTCCGATGATTGCAGACCGATTTTTTAAGATTGGTGGATTTTGCTATCGCTTATTGACTTGAGTGAGCTTAAACGCTGGGCGTGGTCTCATTTTTCTGGTTACGCTCCCATATAATCGGGATGATGATGGCAAGGGCCGCACCACTAATGGTCAAGAAACCAATGCTAACTGCCGCATCGAACCAAAATTGTTCCGGATAAAGGCGAATGAGGGTATCACTGCGATAAAACTGCCAAGTGCCATCGGCAAACAGTAACGCATGAAAAGTATCGAAGAAAAAACCCCAACTCACCACTACAGCTATTAGCCCCACACTAATTAGGGTTAGCGTTAATGTGCCACCCCAGCGCAAAGCTTGGCGCAAAGATCGGCGCGTTGGGGGCCGCCGTGCCAATAAAATGGTGCTAGTAGCACACAACCCACCCACAATCAGCATCATCTGAAAAGCGCGTTGTGTTACCACCTTCACATCTTCCATGTGCTTTAGCTCGCGCTGGTTAAAAGCAGGTTGGCCCTCAAGCTCTAAATCGCCCAAATAGCTAATGTCGGCATCATTGAGCAGATAGCGCACGCCATAAGTGCCATATTCCAAGCGGTCTGCGGTGCTAAAGCCAAAAGTATCTTCTGGAAAACCGGGCCGATTGTATTCGAGTTGCAAAAAAGTCTCGCTCATAACCAAGCGCACGCTAACCAGCACCAATAATAGCGGCAATGTAAGCACAATAACGGCTTGTAAAAGGCGCTGAATGGGTAATGCCATCGTGTTAGTAAGGGGTTCTTGCAAAGGCGGTGCCGCCGAAAGCGATTGATTTTGGCTTAAGTCTTGGCTCATCGCCTAGCGCCCTCCTAAAATATATTCTAGCACCATACGATCCACAATTTGTTCAACAGGTGCATCATCATCGGTAAAAATAACAGACGATTCGACGGCTGGCACAAGGGTTTGCGAGGCAGTATCGAGGGCTAAGGGAAGCATCGGGTGTATATTGCCGCCCATCAGTGCCAAATTTTGGGCCAAATTATCAGGCGTGGTGGGTTGGCGCGTTGCCACTAAAATTGTATTAAGCGAGCTAGGTACATCCATCGCATGAACAGTGGGGAACACTTGGCGCATGGTGGCGGTCATTGCATCCACCAAGCCACGATCGGTTGGCGTGCGCCCAACATTAATCACCACTACCCCATCACCAGTCAATTTAGCGTGAATTTCCTCAAAAAATTCGACCGTCGTAAGATGCCACGGCACATAGGGCACACGATACGCATCAATGCCTACCATATCATATTCATTTTCAAGCTGACTGAAGGCATAGCGCCCATCTTGCACGATCACATTTAAATTAGGCATATCCATACCCATGTGTTGACGCGCGGCCTCGACAATTGTGCCATCAATTTCAATGCCATCAATTGGAATATCGCCATAAACGGCTGTATATTGACGAGCAATTGTGCCACCAGCCAGCCCAATAATAGCGATGCGTTCAATATCTTGGGGATTATGAGGCGCTGCATTGAAGTAGGGCCCTACCAGAAAATAACTCCATGTGCGCCGATAGTACAACTGCTCTGGATGCCACTGGCTATGATAGCCTTGTCCTTCGTTCAGCAATAGATAGCGCATTCCGTCCTCATCTTCAACAATCTGAATGAGGTTATAGGCCGAGTCTCGCTCATAGACAATTGTCATGCCCTCTGGGGCAGGCCGCAGCGGCCCACTTAAGACCACCAAAGCCAAGACAAATAAGCTGGTTGGCATCCACAACATGCGCCAATCGAAGCGGCGCACACTAATAAACAAGCCCACAAATCCGACCAGCAACAAAAGCCCCGCAAACAGCAAAAATGTGCGGGTTGTACCAATGGTTGGCGTAACCAACAACACGGGCAAAAATGTCCCTACGATGCTACCAGTGGTGCTGATGGCATAAATATTGCCGCTAATGCGTCCGGCATCATCAGCTTTTTGGATGGCTAATCGAATCGCAAATGGCGACACCATGCCCAACAAAGTGATGGGCACAGCAAATAATACCAATACGCTTATAAACGATCCTAACGCCAAGCCGACCTCAGCATTAGTTAAGTCATCAAAGCCGCTTAAGGTGGTGGCCACGGTTTGCAAGATAGGACGGGCGATAAGCGGGGCAAGACCACATAAAAACGCGCCCCAAATAATAATGCGGTAAAGCGTTGTGTAATGAGGAGAACGATCCGCCCATCGCCCTCCAATAAAATAGCCCACTGTTAGATAGAACAGCATTAAGCCGATAACATTAGCCCACACCAAATTGCTGGTTCCATAAGTGCTGCCTAACAAGCGCGAGGCTGTGATTTCGACAGCCAATGTTGTCATGCCACTGGTAAAAACAGTGATGTATAAGAATCGTTTTTGCCAAATAGAGGTTGTCGTATTCATAGATATTATCGTAAAGGTCGCCTTGGCATTGCTTGATAACTTAAAATATTCGTCAAATCGTCATCAAAATGAACTGGATACACCAAGATACCCGCTGACTCGACCTGCTGACGCAGCAGCGCAAAATCCACACTGTTTCGGCCAAAGCTGGCAGGATTAATCATCACCGCGATAACAGTAACACCGCGCTGCACTTGGGCATAAGCCTCAGATAACCAGTCGGTTTGTGTAGTGGATGTAACCAGAATTAAGGTTGTGCCGCGTGGCAGATTGTGGCCTTCTATGGCCAACAGATCGTGCAAAGTATGTTCGGTTTGGCTGGTGGCTAGGGCCAATACTTCAAGCACATCGGTTAGCTGGCGGCTGCCTCTATCGGGGGCAATATAATCGCGATAGGGTGTATAGCTCAAAAACCCCACGGTGCGGCCTTGCTCTAAGAAATAGCGCGTAATGGATGCACTTATGACAATGCCATATTCTTCAGTGCTGGGTGGAATCCGCAACCGTGGCTGTAGGCCATAATCAAGACTATGGGATGAGGACCGCGCCGCCAATGATTCTCGTGACAAATCTAAAAACACCCACACATCGCCCAGTGGATCCAATTCAAATTCTTTAACCATCAGCTTGCCGCGCCGCGCCGATGTTTTCCAGTGAATGCGGTTTAGGCTATCGCCAGCAGCATATTCGCGCACCCCATAGGCATTTGGTGTGGTCTCAAATGTGCGCTGCCGAACCGCTTGCCCCCCCGACAATTTGCCAATAGGTGAAGCAAAATCATAAATCGGCACAGTAGGCGGATAGACCAAAATGCTAGAGGTAGCATCAATGCGGCGCGGAAATTGGTAAAATCCGAACGGATCGCCACTGGTCAGCGTAATAGGCCCCAATGTAAATTGGCCGCGCCGCGTGCAAGGTGTTTTTACGCGCCAATCATACTTTTTGCGCCACGTTAGCAGGGGCACAACATGGCTACCGTTATGATGCGGCAAAGTCGAGTGATCGTGTACTTCTACCCACAGTTTAGGGATAATGGCCTTATTGCGAACAGTGAATGACTCATCAAACTCATCGCCCACCTGCAAGCGCCGCACATACGTCCAACGCCGCATTTGTAACCAGTTTACCGATGACCACGCCACGACTAACGCCACCATTAATGTGATGAATAAAACATAGGCGATTTGATAGAAAAAGCCGCGCCCGATCACAAGGCCGCTTAGTAAGCTACTGATGATGAGAATATAGACGATATTTCGACGATAAATCATGCCACCCTACTGTTGAACATAGCGTGGTTTGCCGACGGTTGCACCCGGAATGGGTGTCGTGTTGATAATATATTGGATAATGGTGCTGGCCGAAATATCTTTGGTGCGGGCAGTGGGGCCCAGAATAACACGATGGGCCAGTGTATAATCTGCCAGAAGTTTTACATCGTCGGGTACAACATAATCGCGCCCGGTGGTGGCGGCATAGGCTTGTGTCATGCG
>CAZLPC010000132.1:0-7903 GCA_964561305.1 uncultured Anaerolineae bacterium | reverse complement strand
GACCGTGTGTGACTATAAAATATTAGGGCTGGAACGAGTCGTCGCCGCCGTCCATGCCAAAGTCGGCAAAGGCCTGTGCCAGCGTAACTAGCGATTGTAACAAGCCACTGCTGCCAACTGGCTCGGTGATCAGCGTGCTGGCTTCGCCACTGGCAACGTTGACGACAATCACTGGCAAAACGGGAATTTCTTCAGATTCTGTTTCAGCAGCAAAGCCCGCCGCGAAGCTGAAAAGTAAGCTAGTAAGCGGGTTCGCAGATGCAATAATTAACTGAGAGCCGTCTTGTGTCCATACGGGCACATCCAGTGAGAAACTGGTAGAGTCATTGCCTTCAAATTGTTCAGCATCGAACGCATATTCATACACCAAACGCAACTCGCCCGATGCAATATTAAGCACATAGATGGGCGCAGGGGGCGGTGCAGCATCTTCGCTGTCTGTTCCACCAGTTATTTCATCTAGTGGCAGGCCAACAAATGCTAGTTGTGTGCCATCGGGCGAGGCGTTGATGCCTATTGCGCCCACACCCAAATCGGCGGCTGTAAACAGATTCACTGATGAACTGGTTGCTGCATCATAAGCGCGAATGACAATGGCTTCGTCGGGTTCAACTGCTGCAAGATTGAGCGCCAAATAGGCCAGTGTAGAGTCGCCGATCCATGTGGGCGAGAGATCGAGCGTGGACTGATCGCTGAGTAATGTAATGCTGTCGCTGGCAATGTCATAGACCGATATAGTAGTGATGTCGCCACCGCTATCGGCCGAACTGCCGCTTACATCAATAAAGCCATCGCCATTACCGTCTGTCCATGCCAAAAACGCCAAATAGTCACCATTAGGACTCCATGACACAATCGAAGGGAAATTTTCACCCACAGTGGTAATCGGAAGTACGCTGCCATCGCTAAGGTTGGCGATGTATAGCGCCGCATTTAAGCCTAGCTCGGTAGCCGATGAGACACTATCATCGCCATCACCCTCGTCAGTTTCATCGCTGTTAAATTCGAGTGGTTGATCGCTTAAAATAACCGTCATAGCGAGTTGTGTGCCATCGGGCGAAAAGGCCATCTGCGTCACGAAAAAATCTGTCGGAAAGGCAAATGCACCAATAATATCTTCACCTGTGGTCGGATCGTCAATGCTACTGATGCGAATCGTTGTGGTGTTGTCGGGTGTAATATTATAATAAGCGATGCGGTTTTCGGTAGGATGCCATGCAAAAGCCCCTTGTTGGTCGCTTTCGCTAAAGCTCACGACGCTACCATCGGCCAAATTAACAGCACGCAACTGAAATAACTCTTCGTTGCTTTCGCTATCGGCAGCAAGCGCTAAATAGGCAACCCAATTGTTGTCTGGACTAACGCCCACATTTGGAAAACCGAAAAAATCAAAGCATCCCGTTAGGCTGGTAAGCAGTATAAGGCTAATGGTAGTGAGAACTAGGCGGTTTTTTAGCACGAGAGACTCCTTAAAGATTAGTTGAACAAACACTTTCTATTGTATACCATTCTCATTTTAAGAGACGATCTCGCTTACACTTTCAAAAGTCCCACTGTTTAGGGCATTAAGCGCATCGGTGGCGGCCTGATAGTTGCTATTATAGGTTAGTGCAGTATTGAAGTTGCGGCGGGCTGCGTCTAGATCTCCGCGTGAGGCGGCCACTAAACCGCGATAGTAATGCCATTCTTCGACATAGACGGTATTGGTCAAGTTGGACTCGATCAACCGCGAAACAGTAGCAAAATCCCCTGTTTGATAAAACGCTTCAAAGGGGGTGTGGCGATACCAGAGCGTCCGCCACGGCAGACCAAGGCCCAATGCTTGCCGAAACACTTGTGTAGCGGCTTCATATTGCCCCAACATCGTCAGCGATTCGCCCAAATTAAACCACGCCCACGCATCGTTGGGGTCGGTTTGGGCTCGTTGTTGGGCGGCTTGTCCTGCCAATGTATAGGCATCTTCAAGATCAGCGCGGTCGCCCAAAATTGCTAGCAATTCGGCTTCGCGTTCGGGTGCATAGACCACAATAAATGTATTGTTGAAGTGCCACCAATAATTTTCTATTTTGGCATACGGCTCTTGCAACCCTTGCAAATTGCCATGCCCGCTAAAACTGTCATAGGTATAGAAAATTTCTTGGTTGTCGTCATAGCCAATCAGCAAGACATAGTGTCCCATCCAATCATATCCTTCAGGTTCATATCCTTTTTCTAGGATGACCGGAAAATTGGCCGAGAGCAATTGCTTCAGAAGCGCAAAATCGCCACCCGGCCGATACAACGCCTGCACATTATTGGCATCGGCAGCTATTTCATTGACATAAGCTACCATTTCCCACGGACTGACATTTTTGTCTTCGCGGTGGGGTTTCATAAAACTGGCGGCAGGGTTTTGGTTGGCGCTATAGCCAAAATAGCTGAGGCCCATCGTCATAGTGGTGGGGCCACAGTTGTTCCAGCCCTGATACTCGTGACGCAGTTGGCTAATGTCTAGTTTAAAGCTGGTGGGAGATGAATTGCTGCCACCATCTTGGGCATAGAGCGTATGTATGGGCAGCAGGGCAAAAACCAAAAACATCAAGACGGCCCAGCGCCGCGTGGTATAGAATTGATGCATTTTTATGACCTCATCCAGATAGTGGTTTTAATGTTAAATTGCAGTATAGAGGATAGACCGCAACTTTGCATGACGGCCTATGGGCGCTTGTCCACTGGTTTTATGGCAACGATCAGTTGGGCCACACTCCGCCGACAAGGTTCGCTGATTACATCGGCGCTAAAGCCGGCAGCACTAAATGTATTATCAAGTGTCAATTCAGCATCGCCGCGCTGCCCCGTGATACGATAGGCTAATTCGAGTGTTTGGCTGGCGATATTTTTGCTTGTTAGCAATCCATTGATTACGATTACTAAGCGGCCGTTGGGTTTCAGCACACGATAGACTTCTTCTAGGGTAGTGGCCTCAAAAATAAACGGGGTCGGGAATGTGCTAACTACAGCATCAAACGATAGATCAGCAAAAGGTAAAGCTTGGCCTTGACCACGTACCAATGACACCGCAATTTTGTTGCGCTTTAATTTACGGCGAGCAATGATCCCCATAGCACGGCTCAGGTCTAGTCCCACACGCCGATAGCCAGCTTTTGCCAAGTCCAGTTGTAAATTGCCAGTGCCATGTGCTAGGTCAAGGATAAGTGCGTTGGGCGGCGGCAGATGCTTTAGAGCTGTGCGTTGCCAGTTGCGCCACTGCCCAAAGCTTACAACCCACGACACGCTGTCATATGTCCATGCCATTTCGTTATATAACAATCGGAAACCAAAACGAATAACCCGCCACCATTGATTGAGGAGCCATACTTTTATTGTTTGCATATTAATCCCTATTAGCCCGTTGTTTCTAAGGCCACTGGCACATAATAGCGGGCCAAAATTGAGCGTCCCTCGCCTTGCTGTGCCCATAAAATAAACTCATAATACCCATCCCCCAACGTGGGCGGATTTTCGCCCACCACTAAGACGGGCATTTGAAGCGGGTATGTGCCGTTGGCGATGGAATCGCGGCTGATGCTAATGGCAATGCTATTTGGAAATTCGGCAACCGGAACGGTTTTGACGCTAGTATTTAACAGTGACAACTCGACATAGCCAATTGCACCGGGCGTATTGGCGATAATGTCAAGCATCGCTTGGGGTGTGGTGGCCAGCCGCGCACCAGTCGTAATCGGGCGTTGGCCCATTACAATATCTTGAAAATTTTGCCGAATAGCCGATCCATCTTCGCGACTTACCACCACAATAGATGGATCAGCACTGCGGCCACCGACCTCTAGCCATGTGCTTACATTGCCCGAAAAAATTTGGCGCAAGTCTTGGGCACTTAGGCGCTCAATAAAAATATTAGAATGCGTGATGATTGCAATGCCTTCATAGCCAAGAGGGGCAGCCCAAAAGTTGAGGCCAGTAGTGGTTAGGGTGGTAATAACGTAGGGGGACGGGTTTTGGCTAAGTTGTAAGGCGTGCCCACTGATGCGCTGATTTACAATGGCGATCAGGTCGTTTTCGCGCTGATAGGCAGTCGCCAATTCTTGCAAAAGCGGGCTAGTGCCACTGTCGGTTATAAAATAGAGTGGCACTACTTCGGGGGTCGCAGTTGGCGACTGAAGAGGCCCCTGACACCCTGCTAAGGCAAGCGTCACCACGGCGAGGGTATGCCGCGTGCGTCGAACAACACTGTGCATATCTGGCTATCCTCGAATGATGACTGCTCCTAAGCTGATTGTGCCAAACACCACACAATACAGCGCGAACCCATATAACGACTGTCGTCGTACAAAGCGCAGCATAAAAGCGATGCAAATATACCCAATGATGGCCGATGAAACGAAGCCTGCTAAAAGCGCCAAGCCCAAGCCATCCTCTATAAGAACATCGCCTGTAATAACATCTAGTGTTTGTTTTAGCCCAGCCCCGATGATAATGGGGGTGGCCAGCAAAAAGCTATAGCGGGTGGCGGCGGTGCGGCTTAGGCTGCGAAACAACCCCGCTGCAATGGTGCTGCCAGAGCGCGAAATGCCGGGCATAATGGCTAAGGCTTGGGCAAAACCAATAAATAAGGCACTATTGGATTTGATGGCAAGCGGCTCTAGCTCAAGGGCAGCTTCGCTGTTGCCGACACGCTCACCATAAACCAGCAAGCCAGCAGTTACCCATAAACTGACACTGACAATAGCTGGCTCTGAAAATTGAGCTTCAAAGAAATCAGCAAACAATACACCAATAATCGCTGCTGGCAATGTGCCTATCAGCAGCAAAAATAAGAGGCGTTGCTCAGGGTTGTTGGTTAGGTCAAGCTGTCGGGTTTTGAGGGTTTGTAGTGCCGAGATGAAAAGAGCTTTCCAGTCGCGCCAAAAATACAGCAAGACTGCCAATGTAGTGCCCAAATGTACCACAACCGAATATACAAGCGGTGGTGTGCCATAGCCCAACCACCACGACACCAGCACTAAATGTCCAGAGCTAGATACCGGCAAAAATTCGGTTGCGCCTTGCACAATACCTAATAGGATGGCTTCTAGCAAATCCAAAAGCCAGCGTCCTTTCATTTTGCAAACTCAAATAATGTAGATGGCGGCCAAGGCTTTATAGACGTTAAGTTGCTATCGTCTGACGATAGTCATGCAAAAATTGGTCTGTAAAGGCATTAAAGGTCTCTTCACCATCTAAAATCGCGTGGCGCAGTTGTCGCGCCAAATTCACGAGAAAATGCAAATTATGAATGCTCAATAGCGTGTGTGCTATGAGTTCTTTCGCTTTCACCACATGACGAATATAAGCACGGCTAAAGTGTTGACAAGTATAGCAAGCACAGATGTCGTCAAGTGGGTGTGAATCGTTTGCAAAACGAAGATTGCCCATATTTAAGCGTCCATACCGTGTAAGCGCCGCGCCGTGTCGTGCTTCGCGGGTGGGCAACACACAGTCAAATATATCTATGCCGCGCCGAACCGACTCAACAATATCTTCAGGATGTCCGACACCCATCAAGTAGCGCGGTCGGTCGGTGGGCATAAGCGGAAGCGTTGTGTCTAGGGTGGCCAGCATGTCGGCTTTGGTTTCGCCCACCGCCAGCCCGCCAATGGCGAAACCGGGTAAGTCATACTGAGTGATGGCGGCAACCGAGGCTTCGCGCAGTTCAGGAAAAATGCCACCTTGCACAATACCAAATAGGGCTTGCTGGTCTGGATTGCCGACGGTGTAGTGATAGTCTACACAGCGTGCTAGCCAACGGTGGGTGCGCTGCATAGCCGTCACCGCCACCGCTCGATCATCAGGCGTTGCACATTCATCAAAGGCCATAATAATATCGGCCCCAAGTGCGTGCTGAATTTCCATTGAACTTTCGGGGCTTAAATAGTGGGACGAGCCATCAATGTGGCTTTTAAACCGAACCCCGTCATCATCAATGCTGCGGAGTTGGGCAAGGCTGAAGACTTGAAAACCGCCCGAATCGGTGAGGATGGGGCCTTGCCATTGCATAAAGTTGTGTAGGCCGCCCATTTCTTTCACAAGCGCCGAACCCGGTCGCAAATGTAGATGGTAGGTGTTGGCCAATATCAAAGTTGCCCCCAACTCTTGCAAGTCGCGGGGTAATACAGCTTTGACAGTGGCTTGTGTGCCAACAGGTGCAAAAACAGGGGTGGGCAAGTCGCCATGGGGGGTACTAAAAACCCCTGCCCGTGCCGCGCCAGCCGTTGCTTCCACTCTATACGAAAACCCCATACTCATCTTTATGCCTTGCTTCGTATCCTCACCAAATTATGCTGACATTGTAGCGCGTTGATCTCAGGTTGCAAACTGCAAGCTGATTTTTTGGGTAGACTTGTTGCTAGTCGAGAACGCCTTTTTCGTTATACTACAATCAGTTTTGGATTTAGTGATTTGGATAAACCATGCCCGACGAACATTTACGCCAAGCTGTTCTGCTTGCAAAACAAGGCCACACCGACGAGGCCTTGAAATTTGTGAAACGCCATGTGCGTGACAATATGAACGATGAACGGGGTTGGTATTTGATAGCCCGCTTAGTGAGCGACGAACGTATCAAGCGTGAAGCCATTGAGCGTGTGCTACAAATAAACCCCTATCATGAAAAGGCATTGGCGCTGCTAAATGAGCTAGATGCGCGGGCCGACACTTTTATTTTTGAAAATGTTTCTTTATTTGACAGCGCACCACCAGCTATGCCAATACCCTCTCAAGATATGTTCACCGAAGCCACTTATGCAAATGAAGTGTTGCCTGATGTGAACTCTGATTTTTTTCGCCTTGACCAATTGCCTATTAAAACAACACACTCAAAAAAAATGTCTCGGACGCTTTTGACTGATATTTTAATAACGCTTGGTGTGGTGTTGTTAGGAGGGTTGATTGTAGTTGGGATGGGCTATTATGCCTATGCCTATCAACATCGTGGTATATTTGGGTTGTTTGGGCCCGATTTGTCTAAGGTGGCTAACACAGGAACGTTTTCCGTCCGCTATCCATCAAATTGGCAAGGTGTGATGAACGACGGCGGGATGGTTGCGGTAAACAGCGACCTTAATCGGCTAGGATTTGGCGAGGCCGAAAATCTCTCGGCTGAAGTGTTATTGGCCGATGAAGCCTTGCTAGAGCGCACTTATGGCGATGATGGACTCCAACTCATTATTATGACCCCGGTCACGCCGGAAGTGTTGGCTGCTTTGCAAACCAGCCGCACCACGTCTTATGCCTCTGCCCATGACTATGTTCAGCAAACTATGTCACAAATGACCAGCTTTGCTAACGACGATACATTCACAACTGAGGTAAAAGACCAGCGTATTGGCGGCAGCACAGGTATTTTGGGGATAACCCAAGTGGCCGCGCCCGATGCAAGTTTGTACCTTGAACTATATATGGGTGCTGTAACCTACAATGGGCGAGAATACTTATTTATGTTTATTGCAGTGGGTAATCAAGAGCAAAGCCATGCACGGCTAGTGCGACGTGTGTTACAGTCTGTCAAATTTTCAGGCTAGGTCAACATAATGCAAAAGCTCGTTTGGCAACTAATAGTGGTGGGGGCACTGGTGTTGCTGATTGTGATTGTGGGTGCGTTAAGCCTTGGGGCGACCCAATTAGCGGGGCAGGGCCAAACAATACGCCGCATCGAAACACGTCCGGCCCCTACAACGATATCCGTTTGGACAACAGCTACACCTATTGCGCGCTTTGCCGCCATGAACCCAGAGTTGGTGGAGGCCCAATATGAAGGGCGTTTGTTGCCCAATGGCACAATTTTGCCAGTGGTATGGATGCCACCTGTGGGGATGTATATTCCGCAAGAAGGATTGCGCCGCCTAACAGTGCCAACCGTCACCAT
>CAZLPC010000131.1:2975-7934 GCA_964561305.1 uncultured Anaerolineae bacterium | reverse complement strand
ACCAAAACTTGGCCGGGGTTGCCGCCTTTTAGCTTACGGACATGGCGGCGCTCGGCCACCATCACCTCTACCTTTTGTTCGCTGCGTTTTTTGCTGTAATAAGCTGCATGAGAAGCGGCAATGTTTAGCACATCGTCGGGAACAGGTTTGGCGTTGGTTTTAATGATCACATGCGATCCGGCCGCACCGCGCACATGCAGCCACAAATCAAAGGGATCGCTCCGATCTAACAATTGGTCATTTTGGCGGGCGTTGCGCCCCACAAAAATCACAAATTTTCCGACAGTGACTTTATAAGGACCCGATTTACCGCCTTTGGGTTGGGCATATTTTTTGCCTTGCCAATAGCCACGTTTTTGTAAGGCTTCTTGCACCTCGCCAATGTCGTCCCAGTTTTCGGCCAACATCAAGTCAAGCTCTAGCTGCTCCAGATAGTCCAACTCGTGCTGCGTTTCCTCAATACGTTCAGGAATTTGGGCGGCGGCGCGTTTTTTCTTTTCATAGCGCTCGAAATAGCGTTGGGCGTTTTCTAATGGTGTTATGCTTGCATCAACATTAATCACCAATGGCTCGCCTTCTGGATCATACTGGGCCTCTAGCATAATTTGGCCCGGCTTCATGGTGTATTGATAGGCCAACAACAATTCACCCGCCATCCGTAGGTATTCAACTTCGCTTTGATCGGTGGCTTCGCGCTCCAGCGATACCAATTTGCCGCGTACCCTATCGCGTGCTTTGTTAATTTGGTCATAAATGGGCTTGCGAGCGGCCTCATAGGTTGCTTCGCCTTTCAATTCCCCAAAAAGCTGATTTAGTGCAGCGCTGACACTAGCTGTCGGTTGCCAGCTAACGTGTTGAAGCGGTGCAACAAACAGATCAGTGGGGTTGCCGTCAGCATCACAGACAAGGCCGGGCTGAAAATCGCCGCGCAGTAAAGGTGGCATTAAAGACTCATAGGCCGCATAGAGGCTAAAAGGGTTGGCTTCGGTTGCGCCAATGTCGGTATTTTGGTAGGCGCGAAAGACAATTTCGCGGCTAAGAAGTGGGCTAAAAGCGACGATGCCTTTAGTTAGGGCGGTGTGGGCCTTGTCTTTGCTGTTTTGGCGCAACAACCGTTCTAGGGCATCGGGAGTAACATCGGCGGGCGCAATTTTGCCTTGTAGGGGTGGTGGGGGCACATATTCATGTTTGGGTAAAATAATACGATAGCGGTTGTCTTGGGGCCCCACCCGCCGCGCACATTCTAAAATAAGTGACCCATCGGTTAAGATCAAGTTGGCACGGCGCGGCATCATCTCTAAAATAAGTTGTAGGGTGGTGTCTTCGCCCACAAAATCAAAGATTAAAATGCGCTCGTATGGGGGTTGACGAACGGCCTGCAAAAATAGGCCTTCAACCCGATTTCGCATCAGCAAGCCCAGTGTAGAAGGGGTTTGCACGCCACGCCGTAGTTTGTCGGGCGCGATTAGGGCGCGTGGTGATTGGTTGTCGGCACTCAATAGCAAATAGTGTCGGTGGTGGTGGGCATAAATTTCAAAGCCAAAGCTCTCGCGGTTCAATTCTACGCTGTCTTGCACACGCCCGCCAACCAATTGTTGTGTCAGTTCGGCGGCTAGCGCGGTGGTGGTAAAGGTGTCTATACTCATTCTGTTCTCCTCATCAATCACTGTTATGATACGCGAAAACAAATTGGAATCAATGAGTTGGTGTTTTCAGAAGGGCGGTGCTACAATGCCCACAAGTTGTAAGGAAGTAAACAAATGCACATTGCCATTGGGTCAACCAACCCTGTTAAGCAAAATGCTGCCCAACAGGTTTTGCGCTTGGTCTTTCCAGATGCGACATTTGCAGGGATCGCTGTGGCATCGGGGGTATCTCATCAGCCAATGGATGAGGCCGAAACACGCCAAGGTGCGATCAATCGGGCGCGGGCAGCCCGCCAAGCCCTATATGCAGATTTAGGAATTGGCCTAGAAGGTGGTGTGCAAGAAACCGAGTTTGGCATGTTTACCTGTGCTTGGTGCGCTATTGTAAATAGCAATGGTAAAGTGGGCTTGGGCGGCAGTTCGGCGGTACAATTACCCTTAGCTGTTGCTGCGGCGGTGCGCCAAGGCCAAGAGCTTGGGCTTGCGATGGATGAATTTTGCGCCACCACAGGCATTAAGCACGGCTTGGGTGCCATCGGGGTCTTAACCAATGGGTTGTCATCGCGCCAAGCCGCTTATCAGCATTTATTAGAACTGGCGCTAGCGCCGTTTGTTCGTTCAGATTGGTACTAATTGGCTGTTATTCGAGTGGATTTATTGAAGGGAGCGTTGCGCCCGATGTTCAGACGCATGTTGGTGTTGATGATGGCGGTGGTAGGGGTTTTGGCAGCTTGTCAAAATAATGAGACCACCACTGAAGAATTTATAGAACCGCCGCGCCCGCAGTTTGTTTTGGCGAGTGGTGGCGTAATTGCAACAGGCCAGTTAAGCAATGTCTGTTGGCCGGTGGGTACAGGAAATGTGCAATGTCAGCCCAATTCGGTTGATCTCGCCAACTTAACCAGCTTGCCGGCCCCTCAAGGTCAATTGGTCGCGGTGCAAATTACTGAGGGCGAATCTCCGGATGAGGTTGCCGTGCAAATATTTGATGCGGGTGGCATAAGCATTAGTGAAACCGTGTTTACACCTGATCAACCGTTGGTTATCACCACCAATGATTTGGCGGTGGGTACATATCGGGTCGAAATAAGCGCCTATTTTTACGACATCGTTAGCACCGATGGCGTGATTGATAATGTATTTGCCCTTGAAATTGGGCCGTTGGCGGTTGCCCAAGACCCCACTCCCACTACGACTGATGTTGAACCCCAAGCCACTGCGCTGGCAACAGAAATAGCAACCGAGCCAGTCGCAGACGCAACGGGAGTAGTAACTTTGCCAGATGCTACTGAGGCTGTTATTGAAGTAGCGGCGACTGAAATAGCGACTGAGGCGGTTGTGACCGCTGTGGCTACTGAAGTAAATACCGAGGTTGCGGTTACGCTTGAAGCGACAGAAGCAGTGACAGAAATAGCAGCTATGCCAGATGCGACTGAAATCACCATGGGGATGGCCACCGAAACAACCGCTACACCTACTCTAAGCGCTGATGCCGACGCTACGCCCCTTGTAGATAGTGGATTAGACGAGACTGCGGTTGTTTCTGAGCTGACATCAACACTGACGGCTACTGTTACCGAAACACCAAGCCCCACAGCGACAGCAACCCTTACACCCAGCAATACCCCTACCAACACGGCTACTTTTACGCCTAGCAACACGCCCACCAATACCCCCACCTTTACACCGTCTATTACGCCAACACCCACCGGCCCCACGCCGACCTTTACGCCATTTATATTGGGGACAGATGGGCAAAATGTGTTGGCCACGGCCACACTTGCCCCCACAATTCTGCGCGATCCTGAGGCCACACTAACGGCAGATGAAGCGGGTGCGCCGGCGGTGGTGTTGGTGGCTTTGGGCGAAAATTTCTTGCCGCTGGGCGTAGAATATTGCGAAACCCTAGAACAAGAGCTGTGCCCGCGCTTCCCGGCTGCGCCCGACTCGCCCCCCATTGCAATTGCACAAGGCAGCACGGTGGCCTTGCAGGTGCAAAACCAGCGCCCACAATCAGTCGAATTTGAACTGATTGCCCGTGAATCACTAGCACCTGTTTTGGGGGCTACGCGCACGGGACGGCGTATTGTGTTGTTTGATGTAAATGTGCCGACAGGTCGCTATCTATTAACCGTTGAAGTGCTGTGGGAAACCGAACGCGCCACCTATTTCTTTGAAGTGGTGGTGGGCTAGCCCAGAAGTACATACCAACTGGTGCTATCGTTTTAAAAAGCAAACGGGGCCATTAGAGTGCCTCGTTTGCTTTTAAATGTACTTGTGAAAAAATGTGCTGATTTGACAGTGCTTTTCTAATTCTCCTATAATTTGAACACTGAAGTTGTGTTGTATTGGTTGTATTTTTGACAACGTTATGTTTTGGGAGATGCACAATGGCATCAGAGGCACGTCGCCACGATGTTCCCCCAGCCCCGCCCCCTGATGAAGGCTATTGGGCGGCTTTGCTAGAGGAAGCTGAACTGATGTTGGGGACTGAACCGTCGCCCAACACCAAACAAGGCAACACCTATCCATACGAGCCATATCACAACGCCTCTGCCCGCCCATTAGGATCGGTAGCCGATTGGGAACAAGTAGAACAAGTGATGCAAACCGACACCACCGTAGAGCTAGCGGTGGTGGGCTATAATCGCGGGGGATTATTGGTAGAGTGGAATACGCTACACGGATTTGTTCCGGCCAGTCAATTGATTGATTTTCCGATGGAAGATGATTCACCGACACTGCGTCGCAACTTGTTGCTGCCTTATGTGGGTAAAAAACTGCGCCTACGCATTATCGAACTTGACCGTTCGCAAAGTCGGCTTATTTTGTCAGAGCGAGCCGCCGTTGTGCCGCCCGGAACCCGCGACGATCTTTTAACGACACTTAAAGTGGGCGACAACTGCACGGGACATGTTACCAATTTGTGCCATTTTGGTGCTTTTGTAGACTTAGGTGGTGTCGAAGGCCTCATCCACATCAGCGAATTAAGCTGGGGGCGGGTGCGCCATCCTTCTGATGTACTCAATAGCGGCCAGCAGGTGCATGTGCACGTCCTAGACATTAATATAGACGAAGGCCGCATTGCGCTCAGTCTTAAGCGTCTACAGCCCGATCCATGGAAAACAGTTGAAGAGCGCTATGAGGTCAATCAAAGTATTGAGGGGGTTGTAACCCATGTCGTGGATTTTGGTGCATTTGTGTGCGTTGAAGAGGGGTTAGAGGGCCTTATTCATGTCTCTGAACTGGCCGAGGGACATTTTTTGCACCCCTACAATGTGGTGAAAGAAGGCCACCGCGTAACAGCACGCAT
>CAZLPC010000131.1:0-2965 GCA_964561305.1 uncultured Anaerolineae bacterium | reverse complement strand
GTAAGGCGCGGCGCTTGGGCCTTAGCCTACGCTAGAATAGGTATTAGGCAAATCACATTTTTCGATAGGCCTTGCAGCAAGCCTCTGCTATAGTTTAGAGAGGCTAATTGCTATTTTCAAGGCAGTTTTCTACCAGAGGTCACTTCGGTTTCATTTGCAAAAAACATCGAAACCCTAAAATTCTTCGGTATAATAAATTGCTGCGTTTCTAAAGATACCAACGTGTATTTGACATAGATCGTTAAGAAACGTTTGACAACGTTGGGCTTATTGGCAACAATTCTGATTGCTTTCGATGCACAGCGCTTGGAGATAACCTGATGACTAAGCAAATTATAAAAGATGCTGATACCAAAATGCACCAAACGCTTCATGTTTTAGAACAAGACTTGATGGGAATGCGGACGGGCCGCGCTTCGACTGCATTGGTCGAAAAATTGACCGTAGAGTATTATGGTGCACCTGTGCCACTGATGCAGCTAGCGGGCATTAGTGTGCCAGAGTCGCAAACCATCATGATCAGCCCTTATGATCGCAGCACCATCAAAGACATTGAACGTGCCATTAACAACTCAGATATTGGCCTAACCCCCAATAACGACGGCACAGCCATTCGTCTTAACATTCCGGCCCTTACCAAAGAGCGCCGCCAAGACCTCGTAAAAATGGTTAGCAAACGCCTTGAAGAAGCGCGGGTTTCCATCCGCAACATTCGGCGGAGCGCCATAGATGATATGCGTAAAGAGCAAAAAGGCGGCTCGATCTCAGAGGATGAGTTGCGTGGTGGCGAGGACGACATTCAGAAGCTAACCGACCGCTATATTAAAAATATAGACGACATCGGCAAGCGTAAAGAAGCGGAGATAATGGAGGTTTAATCGCCCCCCTATACAAAAGTGTGAGATGAGTATGGATTATAAAGTAGAAACACAGACACACGATGAGTCAGTGGCCTTTGAAACCCCTGTACCGCAACATGTGGGGTTTATTATGGATGGTAATGGCCGGTGGGCGAAAGCCCGCGGCCTGCGCCGCAGCGAAGGCCATCGGCACGGGGTCGAAAACTTACAACAAGTGCTAGAGTCTTGTGGCCAATTTGGCATTAAATATGTCACGATCTACGCTTTTTCGACTGAAAACTGGAGCCGCCCACCTGCCGAAGTCAGCTTTTTGCTCAGCATCATTGATTATTATATTGATCGAGAGTTGAATAACCTGCATAAAAAGGGTGTAAAACTACGGCATATTGGTGAAATGGGTGCGCTGGCCCCGCGACTGCAACAAAAAATTCGTCAAGCCATTGATCTGACGCGCAATAACGACCGCCTGACCCTAAATGTGGCCTTCAACTATGGTGGCCGTGCCGAAATTGTGCGGGCTGTGCAACAGATTATGGCTGCTGGCGTACCTGCTGATCAAGTGACTGAAGATATGATTAGCCAATATCTTTATACAGCTAGCCAGCCTGATCCTGATTTGATCATTCGGACAGGTGGTGAGTTACGGCTGAGTAATTTTTTGACATGGCAAGCCACCTATGCCGAGTATTATGCAACATCAGTTTATTGGCCAGATTTTAGCCGCGACGAACTGCGTAAGGCTCTTCAGCACTATTGCTCACGAGAACGCCGCTTTGGTGGGGTAAATGAGGTCTAGTTATGTCAAAAATCATCACGATTGAGCGCCATATCCTCGAACAACAAAAAGATTTTCCTAGTGCAACTGGTGCGTTTACGGCGTTGTTATATGACATGGCCTTGTCGGCAAAAATTATTGCCCGCGAGACCACCCGCGCTGGGCTAGTTAATATCTTGGGCGAGGCCGGCACATCTAATGTGCATGGCGAAAACCAGCAAAAGCTAGATGTGTTCGCGGATCGTGTGATTTTTCAGATGAATGATCATACGGGGCGCTTGGCCGTGATGGCTAGCGAAGAAAATGAGGAGATTATCCCCATTCCTGAAAAATATGACACTGGGCGTTATGTATTGGTCTACGATCCACTCGATGGCTCGTCCAATATTGATGTCAATGTCAGCATTGGGACAATTTTCGCCATTTTTCGCAAGATTTCAGATCATCCGCGTGGCTCTTTAGAAGATGTGTTGCAAAAAGGGTCTCAAATTGTCGCGGCGGGCTATGTGATCTATGGCGCAAGTACGATGATGGTCTATAGCACCGGGCAAGGTGTGCATGGCTTTACACTTGACCCTAGTGTGGGCGAGTTTTTGCTCAGTCACGAAAATATCAGAATGCCGATCATATCGAAATATTATAGCGTTAATCAAGGCAACGAAAAATATTGGACTCCCGGCGTGCGCCGCTATGTAAAGTGGCTGCAAGGCATTCATGGTGAGGGCCACAAGCCACTTTCGCAACGTTATATTGGCTCGTTGGTCGCTGATTTTCATCGTAACCTGTTAAAAGGTGGGGTCTATCTGTATCCCGGTAGCCTAAACGAAGGCGAAATTAGTGGCAAGTTGCGGCTGTTATATGAATGTGCGCCGCTTGCTTTTTTGGCCGAGCAAGCAGGTGGCATGGCCACCGATGGTGTGTCACGAATTGTAGAGATTCAGCCCCAATATTTACACCAACGTGCGCCCTTGTATATCGGCAGTGTGGATATGGTCGAAAAAGCCAACGAATTCATCCGCGAGTATGACCGCGCATGGATCGAGCAGTACCTGATCCAGCGCGATGGCCCATTGCAAGAATCACAAAAGCACCACGAGATCGGCTAACTGCCACTTGATCCAGCCCTCCATTTCGGCTACACTTTTATGACCAATGCCGGAGTGGCGGAATAGGCAGACGCGCTGTGTTCAGGGCGCAGTTCCTGTATAGGAGTGTGGGTTCGACTCCCACCTTCGGCACAACAAAAAATCCAGTCAACCAACTGGATTTTTTCGTTTCTAGGTCGTGTGATTATTCTTCAATGGGTTCGGCGGTGGGGATATAGGTTGCT
>CAZLPC010000130.1:0-7972 GCA_964561305.1 uncultured Anaerolineae bacterium | reverse complement strand
CTTTTACCGAAAGTCTTCCTTTTTTACAAAAAACGCCAAAGTCTAGGTACACGCCCAACTATTGGGCGTGTACTTTGTTATGCGTTTTTAGGGAACACGATATTCATAACCATAAACTAGCAGCTCAACACGCTCAATAATCGCGTCGTCGCGCTCTGGCAACACTGGCGCTTGGGCCCCATAAGCAATAGTTGTATCGGGCAACCACCCCTCTATCGGCAAGGCTTCTGTTAATGAGGCCGGTACAACATTTAGCAAATTGTCGTCGGCATCATAAAGCAGGAAATGAGCGACAAGGGTTTGCAACGCTATGGTGTTGGCATTAGTCACCTCGCCTTGAAGCTGATTGGCGCTACTATCGAATATGCCTTGGCTTTGTATCGGGTAGGCGCTAACATCCAACTCAACTTCAATATTGGTGGGTAAAATGTTTACTGCTAAACCATTAAACTCCGGATAATCAACCACATTAAACGAACGCTGCAAAGCCACAAGGCTATTGGGTGGCACATGCGATGCAGGGGCACTAAGATTGAGTGTTTCTAGCCGAAAATCGCCTTCATCCACCAATGTAACGACAGCTATTACTGCTTCGTGTATATCAGTAGAATCGTTGCGGACAACATAGGCAAGGTATAGCATACCATCGCGCACGAATTCACTCTGATGAACCACCGTCAGGCCACCATTGGTGATGAGACCACGCGGTACTTGTGAACTGCTGATGCCCTCTCCTAGCAATGATAGATCAATTTCAGGATTAGGGTTGCTAGGTGGAAGTGTTGCAGCAGGCGCGTTGTCTTCATTGTTACCTGTGCCACAAGCAACCAAAAACAACCATAATAACAGCACTAATGCCAATGATCGGGCTTTGTTCATTAAAAAACCTCAGCCAGCTTGTTTTTTTGGTATAGACGAAATCAGTTCGACTCTGGAGAACCAAGAGGCGTAGGGTTGAAATTACCAATCCCTAGCAAACCGCGATCTGTTTCCCATGGATAAACGATATGTGCATCTGTCACTGCGCCATAAAAATCTGGCTCAGCTTTGGTAAATAACGACCGGTAGGGATTAAAATGAAACACACAGGTATAAGCGGCTGCCCCAGCTGCTTCGCTGCGGCTGCGCACTGCGGTACTGGTGCGCCCACTACCCCACACATCATCCACCGTTAAGATACGCCGCCCATCCAATAAGTCGTTGCTAGGAAACTGCAAAAATTGGGGCCAAATACGCCGCTCATCAGCAGGGTTCACCTCAAATGAAGTAAAGTGAACCGCCGCCGTCAGCACTTCTTGAATGTCGAGTGCCTCTGCCAACAACCCACCCGGCACAATGCCGCCGCGTGTAATCAAAATCATAGCGTCGAATGCGCCCACACTTTTTAGTTGTGGAACCAACACATCAACAATTTTATCAACATCATCCCACGATAGGACTTCTTGTCGAACCGGTCGTTTACCCATTAAAAATACCTTTTTAGATGCCCGAAAAGTTTAACTGTCTACTGTTTTCGATTGTTCCTTGCCAAAAGCAGTACCGTCATAGTGCCCATCTTGTAGGTCAAAAATCAGATCGCGCAATTTATCTGGCTTGGCGATACCACTGAAATAAATTTCTGGGCCGCTGCTGCCTGCTGATTGAACTTCAATAAGGCCATAGCCAAACAAAGCCTCAAAAACACCTTTGGTCACAGTGACATCGGTGATGCGGCTGATTTGCATCGAGGTTTCTGTGCCACCGATAACATTGCCTGTGCGCTGAATGATGCGTCTATTAGTAACGGTAATCACATTGCGCTTCCACAATAGCCAAACATATAACGATAGCGTGAAGATGGCCCGCCACCAAAAGCCAAGTGTGCGGGTGCTACGCCGGAACTCGGCAATCACAAACTCTTGATTTGGTTGTTGGGAAGATGTACTAGTGGCTGTTTCTTCTGATTGTTTTGGTTGTTCTTGTTCACTCATTGAAATGATTGCTCCTTGACTGTCAATATGCTCTGCTTCATTATAACCAAATTATCTTTAAGTGTGGTCATTTTGGTTCAGACTGTCAAGTTGCGTTATAATCTTAGGCAACAAGCAATATCACCTAAAGTATATAGGCGATGACGCTATTTCACTTACAAAACAATAGGTTCTTGGAGTAGACATGCTACCAGAATTTCGTAACGAACCCTTGACAGACTTTAACAATCCACACAATGTCGAGGCTTTTGCTAAAGCCATAGCGTTAGTGCGTAGCCAACTAGGGCAACGCTATCCGCTGGTCATTAATGGCGAAACGGTTTGGACAGAAGATACCTTTGACTCGATTAATCCGGCCCGCCCCACCGAAATAGTAGGGATATTTGCTAAAGGTACTGCCGAACTTGCAGATCGGGCTGTGCGTGTTGCGCACGAAGCCTATCTGCATTGGCAACACACCCCAGCCTTTGAACGGGCCGCCTATTTGTTGCGGGCCGCGGGCGAAATGCGGCGACGCAAGCACGAGTTTTCGGCATGGATGGTGTTTGAAGTCGGCAAAAGTTGGGCCGAGGCCGATGCCGATACCGCCGAAGCCATTGATTTCTTAGAATACTATGCTCGCCAAATGATGCGCCTTGATAATGCCCGCGAGTTGCTAACGGCCCATCCTAATGAACATGCCGATCTACGCTATATTGGCTTAGGGGTGGCGGTTGTAATCCCGCCATGGAATTTTGCCAATGCCATTATGACCGGCATGACTAGCGCGGCAATTGTGGCAGGTAACGGCGTGGTACAAAAGCCCGCCAGCACCAGCCCCACCATCGCCTATAAGTTGTGCGAGTTATTTTGGCAACAAGGCTTGCCAGCAGGTGTGCTCAATTTCTTGCCCGGCCCCGGCGGTGTGGTTGGCGATACACTCGTGGATCATCCTCTCACCCGTTTCATCGCTTTCACTGGCTCTAAAGAAATCGGCTTACGGATATTTGAGCGCGCTTCTAAGCAACAACCCGGCCAAGTTTGGCTGAAGCGCACCATCTTAGAAATGGGTGGCAAAGATGCCATTGTCGTGGATGAAACTGCCGATCCAGAAGTGGCTGCTATCAACATTGTGGCCAGCGCCTTTGGCTTTCAAGGGCAAAAATGCTCGGCCGGCAGCCGCGCCATCATCACTACCCCACTCTATGATCAAATTGTAGAGCGCGTAGTTGACCTAACCAACCAACTCTCGGTGGGCGAAACCGACCACAGCAAAGATATTTATATGGGCCCCGTCATCGATCGCAAGGCCTATAACAGCATCTTAGACTATATTCGCATTGGGCGCGAAAATCATCGCTTGCTAGCAGGCGGCGAAGCCATCGAAACCGATTCTAATGGCTACTTTATCCGCCCCACAGTATTTGGCGATGTGCCGGGTGATGCCGTTATTGCCCAAGAAGAAATTTTTGGGCCGGTGTTGGCAATGATCCCCGCCCACGACTTTGAGGATGCCCTGCGTATTTTTAATAGCACTGAATATGGCTTAACAGGGTCGCTTTACTCCAATGACCGTCAGCGTATCGAACGGGCCCGCCGCGAGTTTCATGTGGGCAACTTATACATCAACCGCAAATGTACAGGGGCACTGGTAGGAGTGCACCCGTTCGGTGGGTTTAATATGAGTGGAACCGATAGCAAAGCCGGCGGCCCCGACTATCTGCTATTGTTTACCCAAGCCAAGAGTATTTCTGAAAAGCTGTTTTAAACAAACCACAACCGTTCAGAAGAATTTGGCAAATTTGGGCACCCACAAAGACAACGCCCTTGTTTTGAGCAATCTGTGAACGGCTAAAACTTGCTATCAACTAATCAAGACCCCCCAAAGAACTTCGCCAATATTTTTGGTGTCTATCAAAGTTGGGGGGTTTTGCTTTGCACTACTCCAAAGTTGTCATACAATGTTTTAAAGTTTTATCTGATCCGAGGCAATGTTTTTATCGAAAGCGTGTATACCATGAATCGTGCAACTCTCCCTTTCAGAAGGTATTGGCGCATATTGACAGCAATAGGCGTATTGGTACTTTGTAATGTAGCCATCTTTATGGCCATTAGCAGTCTTAGCACACCCACTACTGCTTATGCTCAAACCGGGCCCGAGCAAGATGATAAGCTAACACCTATAGATTTCTACCCTAGCCCCAATCAAAACGGGGCCATGGCCTACTCGATTCTTGACCCGTGGGACAAAACCGATCTCACCTTTTTCTTTCATAACTGCCCAACGCAAATAAACTGCACTGCCGCACATGGCGCAATTCGGCAGGCATTCCAAGCATGGGCCAATGTATCGGTGTTGACCTTTACCGAGGTAACGGACGTTCGGCAAGCCGATATTGAAGTGACCTTTACCCGTGACGATCCACAGGGCGTTTTGGGCGAGCCGGGTGGTGTTTTGGCCTATAACTTCTTTCCGCGTTATGGCGGCGATATGTTTATTGACGATAGCGAGCCATGGACAATTGGTGACAATGGAGATTTTGATCTGCTTTTGACAGCTATCCATGAAATTGGGCACGGCATTGGCATTGATCATAGCGACCGCAAAGATGCCATTATGTACCCGTATGCTGGTTTTGCCACAGCCATCGGCGAAGATGACATTGCAGCCGTCCATCGGTTATATGGCGTGCCCGAAGCAAATGATACACCCAGCACAACCACCTCTGATGTTAATACCGAGTCATTAGGCAATATTGATGTGGTCGTCAATCAGAGCCAACAACTTACAGGCATTATCAACGACACCAATCCACTCCACATCTGGACAGTAACGGTTCCGGCCAACACCACGCTAACGGTCACAATGTATGGTACTGGTGGCAATCTTGATCCGTATGTGGGCATTTTAAGTGAAGACTTCTCTGAAGTGCTGATCGAAAATGATAACTGGGTGAATAATGATGCGCGAATCGTCTATACATTTGAGCAGGCGGGGCTCTATAAGCTGGTAGCAACGCGCTTTGGCTTCGTTGGTGGCAGCACCAGTGGGGCCTATAGCCTAATTATTGAATCTAGCGGAGACAGTCCGCCTGCTACCGACATTGCGCCGCCAGTGCCGCAAACCATCGTCTGGCGTATCAGCAATGCTGCCGATACTGAGCTTTGCGAAATTTACTTCAGCCCATCCACCAGCTCAACATGGGGCACAGATTATCTCGTCAATGAAAACCCACTGCGTGATGGATTTTATTATGAGTGGGACATTGCGGCCGATACTTACGATCTACAAGTGTGGGATTGTTTCGGCAATAAGCTAGAACAATATAGCATCACAGCAACACGCAGTATAGAGATTGTCGTCTATCAAGATCGGTTTGAGGTATTGGCACTTGAAACCGAAATTAACGCCTCGGTGGACGATACAACAACCACCAACACCTTTATCTGGCGCGTTTCCAATTATGCCAATGTCGAGCTATGCACCATCTATTTTAGTCCGGCTACCAACGATAATTGGGGATCAAACCAGCTAGCCAGTGGTACGCTTGCATCGCGGGTCTACTTCCAATGGCAAATTACTGGCGACACCTATGATATCCGGGTTGAGGATTGTGATGGCGGCTACCTAGAATTCTATGGTATTACCCTAGACCGCGACCTCGAAATTGCCGTTTTTAACAACGTAATAGAACCACGCGACTTGCGTTAATAACTGCATATTCTATTCATCAAAAACGGGGCCAGTGGCCCCGTTTTTGATCTGAGCAGATAAACGATTTATTCAGCAAGGCTGCTGATATAAGCATAGATAAGATTAAGATTCGTACGCGATACACTTTGGCCATTGGGCAACGTTAGTAAAGCAAAATCGCTCTCGGTGCCAGCAAATAGCAACGTTGGGGTAGAGTTTACGCTATACTCGGCGGCATCGGCCTGTGCAATAGCCAAATAGTCGCTTAAGGTGTCTTCATCGTTTAGACAGGTTACAAATTCATCCATATCCACATCTAACTCAGCCGATGTTACGTTTTCCACAATGGCATCAAGTTCGTATGCAACCCGCCCATCAAAGCGATAACTCTTGAACAACAGATTATGCATGTCCCAGCCAATGCCCAGTTTGGCCGCGCAAACTTGGGCCGCTGCTGCATTCTCTGACAACTCGGCTGCCACAAAAGTCATAATGCCAAATTGCAAGTTGGCGTTGCCCGTCTGTACTTGATCTTGCACCAAGCGATTAAGGTCGTCGTGATAGTCCACGCAATGTGGGCAAGCAAAGTCTAAAAATTCATATATTTGAACCGCCGCATCCAACTCGCCCACAATTAAGCGGCCTGTGGCTTCATAGTTAGCTTGCAGTTGCGCGTTCAAAGTCTCGGCATCTAAGCTCAATAGCTCGATAGTAAGCGAGGCTACAATATCCTCTAGTACAGGCATCCATTCGTCGGCGACGACATCGGATACGGTCAAATTAAGCAGATGTACATTGACTTCATCGGATGTAAAGCCGATAAAAATAGAGGACAACCCATTAGACGACTCTCTAAACTCATAAGCTACAACTTCGCCTATTAAGATTTCAGATAAATCTTCGGGCGAGTCTACAAAACTTACCATAATTTCCTCGACGCTTTCATTAGCAGCGTCGTATAAGCCTGATTGCAAGGCCAAATAAACGATCTGATTGTCTGTCACAGGCGCAGCCAACAAAAAATCGGCATTTTGATCGTTAACCGGTTGCCAATTTGAGGGGTAATCAAAGCTAAGGCCTGCTTCTGGCCAATTAAATGTCGCATCAAGTTCTACTTGAGTTGCCACAGAACTTTGAGAAGGGATGTTGCTGGCTTGGGCAACGCCATTGATCATAAGCACACTGACCAACGCCGCCACCCAAAGCACATACTTAAACTTCACCATTCGATTATCTCCATAAAATCTTGCTGATAGATGGCCGTAATTCTACCGTATTCTACACGCCTGTTGGACGCTTGCATCATCAAATAAGATTTATTGCTTCCATATATTGTCGAGATAAATCCATGATCAGCGTCATAAACTCCATGGTGCGCCGAAAATCATCCGAATCCGCTGGCTGACGCGATGTCGTGGCAGGATTCACCCGTGTCAGCCATGATTTATCAATCAGGTCGTGCCATGACGTATCAAGCCGTTGTTTAGCCCATTCAGTGCCTGTTCGTTTTGAGCTTATACAACCACAGTGCAAATCGTGCCACATGCGGCAATAGCTTAACAAAATGAACCCCTGATAGAACCGATTGTTATACCTGCTTTGCTCCGCTAAAATTTCTTGTCCCCATTCAACAACTGTCTGAAAAATCTCCCTTCGCAAGTCGTTTTCATCAATCGGATCTAGCAAACTGACGATAGGCGGCCCAACTAATGCAATTCCATATTGATACAGTACCCACCGCACCACCAACGTATTACAATGATTTGATTGAACAATAACCCGACTACCATGATCTAAAAACCAAACGTCTGTACCAACTTGCCCAATGTCGGCCAAAACGGCTTTTGTAAAATAAGAACCTTCAAGATGCTTCGCCCACGGATTATCAACCTGCCATAACCGAGCGTGCATCTGCTCTAGCATTTTTACTGTATGAGTCGCAAGCGCATCCTTCACCATTACAATAAAATCCACGTCACTATCCCGATCAAAATCACCGACAGCAAACGAACCTTGCAAATAAATCCCTACCAAGTTATCAGCCAAAATAGACTTTACGTGGGTGCACAATTCGGCAAGCAGCATATTGAGGTCTGAATATGGTGTAGGGGTCATAGGTGATCAATCTTCCTAGTATGCTACAGGAGAGTTGACCCTAATTATAGCTTATTCTAGGCGGCTACTAGGCGCTTGCATCATCATATTGCTTATTTCCTGTAGAATAAGGGAACAACTATTGGATAAGAATAAAATCAGGAGCTTAAAGATCATGAGACAAACCCCCTTGCGTTGGCTAGCAGTACTATTAATCGCAGCGATGATTGTTCCT
>CAZLPC010000129.1:5101-7998 GCA_964561305.1 uncultured Anaerolineae bacterium | reverse complement strand
AAGCAAGCATTTTGGGCTTTTTGTGGGGTCGAAAATTTAGAAGAACGCTGGTCGCCCGACTATCAGCCCGATAAGATTGATCGCGTGGCCCTAGACTATATCCGAGAGCGGTTTTCGGCATAATGATACGAGATTCAAAACATCGAGCCAGAATGCATCGTGCTGTTTTATTGTGCATCGTCGGCCTGCTAAGTGGCTGTGGGACGTTTATTGGCGGGCCAACTATCACGCCAATTTATGTCACCGCAACCCCTCGCTTTGTGATCGTCACACCCACTGTCACACCCCAAGCAACCTCAGTGATTGCGCCCACTTTATCATCAGACGAAACCCAAGTGGCTTTGATTTCAACTGCGCCCGCCCAACCCACGGTGATCACCATGACCCCCACTTTCACCCCCACCCCTACCGATACCCCGCCCACACCGGGTATTAGCTTATTTGTGCCTGCGGGTGGTGTTGGGGGCGCGGGTTTCTCTCAGCCTGTGGGAGCATGTGGCAACCAACCATCGGGTGGGTTTGCCAATGTTTATAACACCGATCCCAATGTTCCCGGTCAATTAAGTTGTCCAGTTGGGGGCGGTGTATCGGTGGCCGCGGCCTATCAAACTTTTGAACGCGGTATTATGGTTTGGGTGTCGCAAACGGGCACAACCGGGCAGTCTGCAATTTACGTGCTGTATAACAACAACACCTATCAACGCTTTTCTGACACATGGCGCGAAGGGGTTGATCCCAGCAGCACGGGTCTAACACCGCCCAGCAGCAACCTACAAGAACCCGTGCGCGGCTTTGGCAAGATATGGCGCGAGGCCGGCGGGGTACGTGATAATCTCGGCTGGGCCACAGGTTCAGAGCAAGGTGGTAGCGGGGCAACACAGGTCTTCGAGCGCGGCGATATGGTCTATGTCTCGCAAACAGGGCAAACGTATGTGTTGTTTGCGGGTGCTCCCGGCACATGGACATCGGTGGCTATTCCGTACTAGCCATGATCACACTAAAAACCCAACAGATGCTCATCATCACCGCTATTTTGCTGTTTGGTGCATATTGGCTAACACACGATCTTATTTCGACCAGTTTATGGGCAGATGAAGGTTGGACAATTGCGGCTACTGCTGAAGCCAATCCCGTTTTGGTCGTCAGCGAATGGGTGTATGAAGATGTGCATCCCCCTTTGTTTTTTATGGGCTTGAATGTGTGGCGACAATTTACAGGCGATACCATCTTTGAAATGCGCGTTTACTCGGTGTTGATTACGCTCATCGGGATCGCGCTGATCTATCGCTTGGGCCAAAATATGTTTAATGAAAAAGTCGGCTGGTTGGCGGCGTTGCTCTTTAGCCTGCACGATTTGGTAACAGTACTTACTCAAGAAGTGCGTCACTATCCCCAACAACAAACGCTCACCATCTTAGCCATCTACACCTATTGGCGCTTTTGGCGTATTTCAACGGTGCGGCGCGGGTTGTTTTTTGGGGTGGCAGGGGCGGCCTTGCTCTATACTCATTATTGGGGTGGTTTTGTGCTATTGGCCTTGGGACTTCATGCCTTAATCACACGCTTTCGCAATATCCACCCCTTTCTAATAGCCAATGTGGGCATTGCCCTCTTATTTGTGCCATGGCTGCCAGCAATTTATCACCAAATTACGCTAGAACGCCCCCATGGACTGCCCCATGCCCTCGATAATTCGTGGTTGGTTTATCGCACATTGGCCTATCAACTTGCAGGCACACCAGAGCTTTTTTGGATATGTTTAGCAGTTGTAGGCATAGCAGGCACATTGCTCAGTCGCCACCCACGTCAGTGGTTGCCCACGCCCGGAACGTTGGCAGCAAGCCTTGTTGTGATTGTTACTGTTGGGTTGTCGCTGTTAATTAACACCCGCTATCCGACGCTCTCTTTTCGTTCGCTGGCGGTGATAATCCCGCCCTCGTTGTTGCTGATTGCTCATGCGCTGGCACAATTTCGCCGCCAAGAATTGGCTGTGATACTGGTTTTTGTCATCATTCAATCCATAGCAACCACCAGTGCCCGCCCGCTTGAACGCGCCCCATGGCCCGCCATAGCCACCTTCATTAGCCAACACAGTACAAACAACGCTGTTTTACTAGAGATGGATACTGACGATCTGCCGATAGTGTATTATCTGGAACAAGCCAATCCTAATTTAGCAGTGTTATCGAGTGAAAGCCTGCGCCTGAATAATCCTGATGCCTATACCGCCGAACTGACGGCATTTTTAGCCGAGCAAGATGGTGTGTGGCTGGCAAAATTCGGCTATTTCGCTTACGACATTCGCCCAGAGATTCTTGCGCTTGGATTTGTACAAAGCGCGGCTACACTTGACTATGGCCGCTATGCCGATGGCCGCCCGATTGAACTTTACCGCTATGATCGTGTGCCCGAAGCACCTACCATGCGCTTTGGCGATGCGCTAAACTTGATGCAGCATGAGGTGAGCGTGCAAGACGATCTCTTGACCATCAATTTGTTGTGGTCGCCCATCAGCACACCAGATCGAAATTATACAATGTCTACTTTTATTTTGGCCGAAAACGGAACGTTGGCCCTGCCCAATAAAGATAGCTATCCTTTTGAGGGGCGCTCGCCAACTATTGATTGGCAGGCTGATGGCTATTACTTTGATAGCCACCGCCACAGTATAGAAAACCTGCCCGATGGACGCTATCGGGTGGCTATAAAAGTTTATTTCTTTACCGATAACACATTTAGTCAGCTTGAAATTGCGGCCCCTGTCGGTTGTGGTGAAGAGGCGGGGTGTGAATTCTTGGTGATAGATGAGGTGCAAGTTCAATCATGAGCCGCCCAACCCCGACTTTTTATGTGTTTCATGGCGAAGATGAGTTCACCATCCGTGAGGTCGTGCAAGA
>CAZLPC010000129.1:0-5091 GCA_964561305.1 uncultured Anaerolineae bacterium | reverse complement strand
AAGCAAAAAATTGGCGATGACATCAACGTGCGCGAGTTTGCCGATCCGAAGACATCAGCGGTGGTTATTTTAAGCGAAGCCCGACAAGTGCCCTTCTTAGCAGATCGGCGCATGGTGGTGATCTATGGCATGTTGTCGCTGTTGGGTAAGCGCGGCGCAGGCGCAGCCGCCAAAGAAGAGCTAGATCGGCTGGTGGCTGGCTTGCCCACCTTGCCCGACAGCGCCCGTTTGGTGTTTGTCGAAAACACTGCCCTCAGTGATAGCCATCCCATTTTGAAACTCATCGGCGAAACACCCACTGGCTATGCCAAACTCTATGATGTCCCTAAAAATCCGATGGCATGGATACAAAAGCGCGTCGAGGCGTATGAGGTGAAAATTGAGCCGCGTGCAGCCACTGCTTTGGCCACCGTTATCGGCAATGACTTACGCCGCGCCGATGCCGAATTGGATAAAATGGCGGCTTATGTGGGGCCGGGCCAAACGATCACTGAGCAGGTGGTGGCGCTGTTAACGCCTTATGTGGGCGAAGCCGATATTTTTGAAATGGTGGATGCGATTGGGCGGCGCGACGGCAAACAAGCCATGTCGCTATTGCACCACAAAATTAAACACGATGAACAAGACCCTATGCAGCTTTTTGGGATGATTGTGCGCCAATTTCGGTTGTTGTTGCAAGCCCGCGAGGTAATGGACGGGGGCGGCAATGCCAGCAGCATCGCTGAGCGCATGGGGCAAAAGCCTTTTGTGGCCCAAAAGCTGGCCCAGCAAGCCCGCAACTTTAGCCTCAATCAGCTAGAAGCGATCTATTTTAATTTGCTAGATACTGATATGGGTGTAAAAACGGGCAAGGTGGATATTCACACTGCGCTCGATTTATTTGTAGCCAGTGTCACCGCTACAAACTAAAGTTTAGATCAGTATCACACAATCTATTGATAACTGGAGTACCTACAACATGGGCAAAGTATTCGACCAAATTACCGAGACGCTACAAGTTTTTATCACCCAACAACGCCTCTTTTTTGTGGCAACGGCCCCACTCTCGGCTGAAGGGCATGTAAACCTCTCGCCGAAGGGTATGGATAGCTTCCGAATTTTGTCACCCAATCAAGTGGCTTATATGGATATGACAGGTAGTGGCAATGAGACATCGGCGCATATTGCCGAAAACAGACGCATCACTTTTATGTTTTGTGCTTTTGAAGGCCCACCCAATATTGTCCGCTTATATGGCGCAGGGCGCACCATTTTGCCAACATCGCCAGAATGGGAGCGTCTTGCTGCTCATTTCACATTGCATACAGGCACACGTCAAATTATTTTGGCTGATATTCATCGGGTTTCGACGGCATGTGGCTATGCTGTGCCATTTTTTGATTATGTGGGCGAACGTGAAACGCTGGTGAAATATTGGGAGGTTAAAGGCGAAGAAGCCATTCCTGACTATCATCGTGCCAAAAATTTAACCAGCATTGACGGCCTTTCGACACCGCTTTGCGAGATATTGGACTAGCCAGCCGTGTTGCCTAGAATCGTTGCTTGACACTGGTTTATAGCAAGACTATAATGCAACCACCATCACCAAACGGGCCTGTAGCTCAGCTGGGAGAGCGCTACAATCGCACTGTAGAGGTCAAGAGTTCGAGTCTCTTCAGGTCCATATTAATATCAGCCAACCTTATAATCTGATAAAGTTGGCTGATAATTTTTTAAAGGCGATGATTATCAATGCTGTTGAATGTTTGCCCAAAAATATACGGACTACCCGGCGCAAAATCATGCGGAAAACCGTAGTCAATCTTACTTACCTCATCCAACTGTCCAAGTTGCGCTTCGGTCAATTCCCAACTTAAGCAGTCTATGGTGTCGCGCAGTTGCTCTGCCGAGCGTGCGCCTAGTAGAGGGATTATTTGGGCGCGGTGCTGTTGTTGGCGTACCCAGTTGATAGCCACCTGTGCCGCTGGTTTGCCTACTTCCTCCGCGATTTGCACAACGGTTTTAACTGTATTCAGCGCTTGTTCGCTTAGTTGCAGGCGGCTTTTATCCATACGGGTAGGCGAATTGACTTCTTGCAGAAACTTCCCGGTCAATACACCAGAGTTCAACACACCCCAAGTCAAAACCCCCATATCCCAGTGTTTCGCGGTTGGTAGAAGTTCACGCTCTACATCCCGACGAATGAGATTGTACATCAGTTGCAAGCCAATAAAGTGTGACCAGCCACGTAGCTCTGAAATTGTATTGGCTTGTGCGACGATATAGGCGGGTGTATCGGAAATGGCGATGTAGTTTACTTTGCCCATCCGTACGAGATCATCCAGCCCACGCAGCACTTCCTCAACGGGTGTCATGTAATCCCAAGCATGGAGATAAAGTAGATCAATATAGTCCGTTTGCAGACGGCGCAGGCTGGACTCTACTGAACGCATCATGTTCTTGCGGTGATTACCCCCTCGGTTGGGGTCGGTATTGTTGGGTTGGGTAAGGGTATACTTGGTCGCTACAACGAAGTAATCACGGTCAGCCTTTAGAAAATCGCCAATAAATTCCTCGCTTGTGCCGTCGGTATAATTCACCGATGTATCTACAAAATTGCCGCCAGACTGCGCGAACAAATCAAACTGTTTCTGGCTTTCTGCCTTGCTTGCGCCCCAGCCCCAGTTTTCACCGAAGGTCATTGTTCCTAAGCATAGTTCAGAGACCCGCAACCCACTTTTGCCCAATAGCTTATAACGCATCATTAAACTGCTCCATTTCTTATATCTATAAATCTGATCATCAAAGCTTGCCCAATCGTTTTGCGTTGGGTTCAATAGAAAGCTGCATAAAAAACAGCAAGTCCTCTGTGGGCAACATCTCTTGCATGGCCGCTACTACTGAGGCAGTGGCACTTTCCTTCTGCGACCAATCCGCCGACTCAATCGCCTGCTCAAACTGGTTAAGATAGGTCTTTTGCCAGCTTAGAAAACCCGGTGTAACGGGTGCACCATGCCCCACATAGAGCAGGCTCTCTTCTGCAAGTTCCGCTTGCAACCGCTCAAGCGCCCGTTTCCAAGCTTCGTTGGTATTATCCGCCATGTAAGGGTGCATCAGCCCATAGGCTAAGTCTCCGACAAATACACGATTGGTTCCTTGATGAACAAAAGCGCTATCATGTAAGGATTCTGCGGGGCCGATATCTAGCACCTCAAAGATTAAGCCTTCACCAAAATTAAGTGTATCACCTTCACGGGCGGTCTGATTAGGAAAGATGCGATTTGTCGGCCACTCTGGCCCGAACATACCACCTACCAGTTGATCCTTATCATCATCATCGCGGCGGATAATATCATTGACACGCTCTACAGCGATGATAGGCACGTCAAGATTCTGTATGAGATTGCCCAGACCAGCATAATGGTCAGGATGAGGGTGGGTGATAAGAACGGCCAGCAAGGGCTTGCCAATGCTATCTACCTGTGCCCGCAATGCAATAGAATCGGTCACGGTTAATGTGGTATCAATCACTACAATTCCAGAGCTACCTTCAACAATATAAGCGTTCACTGGAAAGCCAATTTTTTGTGTGAAGCGATGAATTTGTGTTGTCTGCGACATGTTTTTTCCTTTTGCATCAAATAAACAGTGATCGCCATTGTAAAAAAGCCAAGCCGATTCATCACGCACTTTATGGTGCGTAACGTGTCAATCATTCAGGGATAAGAGACATGGGGTATAATCAAGGTATTGATAGTTTAGAATTTATGATGAGCGATATGTACAATCAAAGGCAGCCTGAAAATATAAGCCCAGATGTGTTCCGCGTAGATTGTGGATCAAGACGGGTGATTGACCTGATTGCAGATACATGGTCAATCTTGTTACTCTATGCTTTACAGGCACAACCGCTACGCTATAGTGAACTTGAACGCAAAATTGAAGGCATCTCACAGAAGATGCTCACTCAGACTTTGCGTCAGCTTGAGCATAATGGTCTGGTCATTCGGACAATGCAAGATAATGATTCATCGCGCACTCATTATGCGTTGTCAGAAATTGGACAAACTTTGCTCATTCCTCTAGCTGGGTTATGTGAATGGGCACAGGATTATATGGCTGATGTCACAAATGCACGCGAGCGTGACGCATGAGCCAAGTTATGATGAACAACTGATCTAGTCTCCATAGACTTGGCACTTTTAAAACCGGATTTCGTCTACGATCAAAAGGAACCACGTTATGGAAAAAGTTCTTGGTATCGGTGGTTTTTTCTTCCGTGCAGAAAAACCGACAGAATTAGCTCAATGGTACGCCAATCATCTTGGGGTGGATACAGCCCCTCAAGATTATGATACATTGCCGTGGCAACAACAAGCAGGATCAACGGTTTTTACTGGCTTTCCCAAAGATACCGATTACTTTGGAAAGCCCGAAAAACAGTGGATGATAAACTTTCGCGTCCGTAATCTGGATGCGATGGTAGCCCAGTTGAGAGCAAATGCGATTGAGGTCACAGTAGATGAAGAAACCTATCCGAATGGCCGCTTTGCCAGCTTGACCGATCCTGAAGGCAACCCAATTCAGTTATGGGAACCAGCCCCGACAGAAACTCAAAAATAGAATTAAATTATAAAATTCAACTATCATCTTCTAAAAACAATAAGCTCAAAACCCCAATTAAAAAGACCCACAGATGTGGGTCTTTTTAAGACTTAAAGCGGGATGTTGCCGTGTTTGCGGGGCGGGTTTTCGTCGCGCTTGTTGCTCAACATCTCTAGGGCATTGATCAGACGGGAGCGTGTTTCACTAGGAATGATGATGTCATCAATATAGCCCAACGAAGCCGCCACATACGGGTTAGCAAAGCGCTCTCGATAATTGGCTACAAGACGAGCTTTCTCGGTCAGCATGGCTTCTGTGCCGCCTTGCTCGAATGCTTTAGCGAGTTCGCGGCGGAAAATAATCTCAACTGCCCCATCGGGGCCCATCACAGCAATTTCGGCAGTTGGCCAGGCAAATACAAAATCGGCTCTCAGGTGGTTTGAACACATGGCAATGTAACCTCCGCCATAGGCTTTCCTGAGTATCACAGTAACTTTTGGTACAGTG
>CAZLPC010000128.1:0-8002 GCA_964561305.1 uncultured Anaerolineae bacterium | reverse complement strand
ATGGCGCAGTTAGTGAATTGGCTCCGGCGGCCACTGCTGGGGTTGCCCAAGACGCACCAGGTGGCGGCGGCGGTGAAGCCCCACAAGTAACTGTACGTACTGACTTCCAGCAAACCCCCCTATGGGAAGCCCATGTGGTGACAGACATAGATGGTACAGCCACTGTCTCGCTAACACTACCCGATAATTTGACGACATGGGCCCTAGATGTACGCGGTATTAGCCTAGAGACCAAAGTAGGGCAAAACACCGCCGAAGTGATTACCACACTACCATTATTGGTGCGCCCTGCTACACCGCGCTTTATGGTGGTAGATGATCGCGTGGTGTTGGCCACGGTTATTAACAACAATAGCCCCGACGATCAAACCGTTGAAGCCACACTGCAAGCCGATGGTGTAACCTTGCAAAGCGAAGCCACCCAATCCGTTGTTATTCCGGCTGGCAGCCGCGCCCGAGTAGAGTGGTTGGCAGTGGTGAACGATGTCGAATTTGTAGACTTAACCTTTATCGCCATTGGTGCAAACGGCTATCAAGACGCGGCCAAACCTATGCTGGCCACCGGCCCCAACGGCACAATTCCGGTCTATCGCTATACTGCCCCTGACCGCGTAGGGACAGCTGGCGTATTGCGTGAGGGCGGTGCAAGCATAGAGGGTATCAGCTTGCCCACACGTTTTGCATTTGTCGAAGGTGAGTTGATCATCAATGCCGATCCATCGCTGGCAGCAGCCACCGTAGATTCGCTGGATTATCTAAAGAACTATGAGCATCAATGTATCGAGCAAACTGTGAGTCGCTTTTTGCCGAATGTGGTGAACTATCGGGCCTTGCGCGACTTGGGGATTGTTGACCCAGCCCTAGAAGCCAATTTGGTAACAGCACTAAACATTGCCCTCGAAAAATTGATGCGCGAGCAAAATGCTGATGGTGGATGGGGCTGGTTTAGCAGCATGGAAAGCAACCCATTGGTAACAGCGTATGCTGCATTAGGCCTGATTGAAGCCCGCGATGCAGGCTTTGATATTGACCAAAGTATGATTGACCGCGCCCTAAATTTCGTCCAGCAAGATTTCATCCGCCCCACTATCAACACCAGCTATTGGCAACTCAATCGGCAAGCCTTCTATTTCTATGTCTTTGCCAAAAATGGCGAGGGCAACAAAGAACAGTTTGATGCCTTGCTAGAGTGGCGCTTAAATATGTCGTATGGGGCGCGGGCCTATTTGTTGATGGCCTATGAAATGCGCTTTCCAGAAGCGGCTGCGGTTGATAATTTGGTGAGCGACCTCATTACTGCTGCCAAGGTTTCGGCCACAGGCGCACACTGGGAAGAAGAACAACGCGATTGGTGGAACTGGGGCAGCGATACACGTACCACCGCCTTGGTGCTAAATGCGCTCATCAAAACCCGACCAGACAACGATCTGTTGCCCAATGCGGTTCGTTGGCTAATGATCGCCCGCAACGGTGATCATTGGGAAACCACCCAAGAGAACGTGTGGTCGTTGTTGGCTCTTACCGATTGGATGGTGCTAACAGGCGAGTTGCGCGGTGAATATGATTTTGCCGTAACCCTAAACGACACCACCGTTCTTGAAGGCAGCGTTTCGCCCGATAATGTGCGCGATGACAACCGTTTGCGTATTGAAGTAGAACAATTGCTGACTGGTGAACTTAATCGCTTGGCGATTAGCCGCAGCACTGGTACAGGTGTATTGTACTATACCGCTCATCTCAATTTGCGCTTGCCCGCCTCAGAAGTAGATGCCATTAGTCGTGGTGTCACGGTCGAGCGTGCCTATTATCATACCGACGATCCCCAAGCGCCCATCACCAGTGCAGTTGTTGGCGACCGTATCACGGTTCAGTTGACCATCACCCTCACTGAAGATATATACTACTTTGTGCTGGAAGACCCCATTCCAGCTGGTACAGAGCCAGTAGACACCAACCTCTTGACGACCAGCCAACAAGCCGACGGCCCCTCGCTTGTGCCAAGCTATGCCGATGAATGGCGTTGGTTCTGGGGCTGGTGGTACTTTGATCACACAGAAATGCGTGACGAGCAGGTCAATCTATATGCCGATTATCTGCCGCGTGGAACCTACACCTATAGCTACCAAATTCAAGCGACTATCCCCGGCGAGTTCCAAACCATGCCCGCCGAAGGCTATGCGTTCTACTTTCCAGAGGTGTTTGGCCGCACCGATGGCGTGTTATTCACGGTCGAAAATCGTCCCTTTGGTGCGGCAGAATAAGCCGCCCTGCCAGCCAAAACGCCCACCTGCATCGGTGGGCGTTTTTTAATACGCAGGTGGATCATCTTCTGGGCGTGGGTCAAGCCATGGCAAAATCAATAGGGATATGGCTAACATTAAATGCAGCCAAAGTTCAATCGTAAATTGCTCGCGCAAGATGTCGCCTGTTGTGTATTGGCGGCGTGTGCCGTCGGCATTAAACGCAATATCGGGCAAGTTGGGGTTGGTTGGTTGCAAAATTGATGGATCGCGTAAATTAAGATAGTCAGTGGTGTTGATGGTGTTGGCCCGCAACCAAATAATGGTCGCCACAATGCCAATCACCAGCATAGCGGTGGTGGTGGCCCGTCGTCGGGGGCGCTTATCGTCGCGCCAGCGCCGAAAATATTGATAAGCCACACTTAGCACCACCAACGGCAAAATAAAAACAACCCCATTAGGAAATGTGCCCATGTGTGGCCAACGTTCGGCCGCAATACTGGCGATGTCAATACCACTCATGGCAGCTTCGACTGTTAGCCACGGCATAAAAAACAATAAAACAGTCGTCGAGGCGACTGCTACAATCATGATACTGAGTGGATCAGGGCGCGATTGCTTATCACGCCCATATCGTCGAGAACGTGACATGGCTAGAACTGAATATCTGGCTTAAGATCGTCGTCGTCAAGATTATCATCGGGATCATCATCTAAGGCGATGCCATTCGCTGTGTCATCGATCCCATCGTCATCATCATGATCCCCATCAACATCCTCAATACCCATTAGCAAATCACTAGGAATAGGCGGCACATCATCATCTTCGTCGCCTGCTTCTGGTGGTGTGGCTGGTATATCGGTATCTTCTAAATCGTGGGCTGTTTGAAATTCAATCCGCACACTACCATCTTCGCCATCCACAATCCGCACTTCTTTGCCAGCAATGATAGGGCCTTGGCTGTCGCTCATATATTCGTCAGAAAGCCCAACATCATCTAACGGACGCATCGGTTCGTCGTCGTCATCATCCTCGTCGTTACGATGAATATCATCATCGTCATCATGGGGGGCAATGCGGGCTAATTCATCATCAAAACGCCCTGATACAATAGTGGGGTTGTGGGCCAGATTAAAAACCTCGCTATATAATCTTTCGGCGTGATGCGAAATACCATTCAGTGCATCTGCAAAATGGCTATATTCAAAATTTTCGGTGGGCAACTCTACGGCTAAGAAGATGTCGCCATCACCATCAAGGCCAAACTTGGCCATATTCATATCTAAATTAAGGCGCAAAATGTGATAATAAACCCGCATCCGTTCGGCTGGGTCGGGCGGAGAGACCACAAATGGATTAATAACAAAATATATCCAGTGTTCGCTCATCCGAATAAAAATGCGGAACGACGAAACAGCCGTACGAACACCGGTAATCCATGTGTTTTCGCTGCTGCGCGTATAACTCCACGAATATTGTCGAAAATACTCTTCAATGATATCTGGTGATAGCTGCATAATCGTTTATTAGCCTTATGGTTAAGGGGACAATGACACGCTGTACAAACGACTTATTGCTGATCGCGTTGGCTAGGTACAGAAAAATCCGCACCCCTAGCATTTATCCACCGGCGGTTGGCCGCCGAACGCAACCCGAAATAAGCCCCTGTACATAGGATACCAAAAATCATGGTCAGTGTGCTAATGCCAAAGTATCCTAATGCAAATGCCCCTAAGCCAGCTAATAAAAAAGCCATACCCATTAACTGAGCGGACTGTGCCTCATAAAGCCGAATTTCCCCTTTGGTATAAACCTCGACTCTTTTCCTTAATAATCCGCTTAATCCATAACCAAGTGCCAGTGCGCCTGTAACTGCCAAAACGAGTTCAAAAATGGTCATTGCTTATCCTTGTATTGGGCCAAAAGCTGAAGCACGGCGCTTTCAGGGTCTAATTGACGTGCTATCATTTGATCGAGCAGGGCTTCAACGGTTTTAGGCGTGGTTTGTTGAAGCAAGTTTTTTAACAATGTTGCCTGTAGCCGCGCCATCAGTTCGTCACGCAAGCGCATTCGTTCTATCTGTGAGTGTGTTCCCGACTGGGCTAAATAGGCGCGGTGTTGGTTAATGGCTTCGGCCAGTGCATCAATGCCTTCATGACCCGTGGCCACTGTTTCGACAACCGGAACCATCCACATATCATCTATCACTGTGCCGCCATCGTGTTGGGTCATCATTACGCCATGATGCGATACCACACGCTTGCGATGGCCCAGTTCTAGCATGGCTTTTAGGGCGCGGACGGTGTTTTTTACACCCGGACGGTCGGCTTTGTTAACGGCAATTACATCGGCAATTTCTAAAATGCCGGCTTTAATGGCTTGAATGTCATCGCCAAGGCCCGGCGCTTCCACCAAAACGGTAGTATCGGCCACTTTAGCAATCGCAACTTCGTTTTGCCCTGCGCCAACGGTCTCGACCACTACAAAGTCAAATCCGGCCGCATCCATCGCACGCATTACATCAAATGTGGTACGGGCCAAGCCGCCCAGTTGCCCCCGCGAGGCCATGCTGCGGATGAACACACCGCTGTCGCCGCTTAACTCGCGCATCCGAAAACGGTCGCCTAGCACTGCTCCGCCCGTAAATGGGCTAGAGGGGTCTACGGCAATTACGCCGACGGTATACCCTTGTTTGCGCCAATGGACGATGAGGGCAGTAACAAGGCAGCTTTTACCTGTTCCCGGTGCGCCCGTTATACCAACTGTATAAGCATGGCCTGTATGAGGATAGAGTTGGTGGATGGCCGCGGCGGCTTCTGGGGTTTGGTTTTCAATAAGGCTGATCAATCGCGCTAATGATCGCCGATGACCAGCCCGAACTTTCACTACTAACTCAGAAACATTCATCACACTTATACGATTTCTAAATTCTCAATAAAGCGCACAATTTCACCTGTATCAGAACCGGGGCCAAACACGCCCGTCACACCCATCGCCTTTAGCTTGTCTACATCTTCCGGAGGAATAATGCCGCCAATAATGACTGCTACATCTTCCATCTCGTTTTGATGCAACAGTTCCATAATGCGGGGTGCTAGGGCCAAATGTGCGCCCGACAAAATAGAGAGGCCGATCACGTCTACATCTTCTTGGTTAGCAGCTTCGACAATCATTTCTGGGGTTTGGCGCAGCCCTGTATAAATCACTTCCATACCTGCATCGCGCAAAGTACGGGCGATAACCTTTGCTCCGCGATCATGGCCATCAAGGCCGGGTTTGGCAATTAACACACGAATTTTACGATCACTCATGGTTCTACAACGCCTCCTTATAGGTAGGATGGGCATTCATCGGCAGCAACTAGTGTGTGTAGTATAACCTGCCACTCTCAAAACGCATATAGTCCAAGCCAAAACAGGCCGCTTGCTTAAGAATTATAGGCGGCCTGTCATTAAAATCTATAGACGAAAAAAACGTATGGGTAGTTGTGGCTAGCAACCACCCCACACATGCACATAGCCATTGGGATCGCCATTGGCTGGCGCATTCACCTGAAACTCACCTGATCCCAAGCGATAGAGGCGCACATTGGTTTGGCCCCCTTCGCGGATGAGGCGGTTTTCGCCGGGGGCAAAACCAGTTGCACTAATATCGCCGGGTGACACCACAAATGCCAATTGGCCGGCACTGTTAACCACCTCATAAATATGGATACTGCCATCGGCCTGACAGTAGATCGCGGCGGTGCGGGCTGGATAAAGGCTGGTGGGATTTACTTCCCAGTCGCCACCACCGCCTACCCCAATACTTGGGAACCCGCCTGCAATGGTTTCTGGTGTGCACGCAAATTGGGGCAAAATAGCATAGTTGATGGACGGATTAAGCGCATATTGATAGGCGCGTTTGGCATCTTCGGGGTCTTTAGGCGAATCGGCAAACAGCAATTGCTGACTATCAGGAACCGATCCCAAAATTTCTTGCGGCACAAGGCAATATTTTTGCGGGGCACTGTTAGGATAGTTAGCAAGGAAGAAATTGGTTTGATCGGGCGTTAGCGGACGTACCCATGTGCGGATAATGCCCGGCTGCACTTCTTCTAGCAGCGGCCCGTACTGCGATGGTGGATTGCTGTTGGCTAGTAAAGGTGCGGGCACAAGGTTGCCATTGCTATCGGGTACCAGCACTTGGCTTTCAAAAAACCATTCTTGACGGAATCTGCTGCATCCCGTCGCCGGATCACGGAGTTCGCGCACATTACAGATTTGGCTTTGATACATGCCACCGGGCTGGTTGAACTGTGATGACGGCAAAGGGTAACTATTATAAATACCCTGAATGGTGTCGCGCCAAATGGGGGCCGCGCCCTGCAAGCCCGAAATATTGATCATCGGACGATTGTCACTGTTGCCCGACCACACCCCCACCACAATATCGGGCGTATAGCCAACCGTCCAGTTATCGCGGAAGTCGTCGGTTGTGCCTGTTTTTACTGCCGTTACCAGTGACCCCGTGTTAAGGGGGCTGTTTGCGCCCATTGCAGGGGCACGGGCAGTATTATCAGACAACATATCGTTCATCAAATAAGCGACACGCGGATCAAGCACTGTGCGCGGAGATGGATTAATGCTGATGGTGCTATTGTTGCGGATACCTTCTGGACAACCACCGGCATACTCATACAAAATGGCGTTGTCGTTGTCATCCACAATGCAGACAATGGCTTGTGGCGCGACATATTGTCCGGTGTTAGCATAAACACCATAGGCGGTCGTTAGCTCTAGTAGGGTCACTTCGCCACCACCCAAGGTTAACGACAAGCCATAGTTTTCTGGGCCTCGATTAAGGCTCTTTACCCCCAACCGATGCATAAAATCAATAAGATATTGCACACCCACAAAACGCAAGGTTTGCACCGCCGGAATGTTGTAAGAGTTAGCAAGGGCATCGCGGACATGGACAGGGCCGTGTTGGTTACGATCATAGTTTTGTGGCTCATAGGCCGGTTGGCCGGGCAGGCCAATACTCACATTGGTGTCCCAGATTACTTGGGCAGGTAGCCAGCCGCGCTCGATAGCCGCCGCGTATGTGAAAATCTTCATAGTACTACCCGGTTGGCGTTGGGCTATCGAAACATTGACTTGGCCATCAATCGCCTCATCATTAAAGTCAACACTGCCCACCATTGCTAAAATTTTGCCAGTGTTGGGTTCCATCACTACCACCGACGCATTGGTGAGATCGTGCCGATCTCGCAATTGAGCGACAGTGGTACGGGCTGCGTTTTCGGCGATGCGCTGCATCCCTAAATCAAGCGTTGTATAAATACGCAAGCCGCTATCAAAACGGCGTTGGGCCAGCAGTTCGGCATCTTCTGGTAAATAACCCTGTGCTTGATACTGAGCAGCAAACAGTGCCAAAACTTGATCTTTGCTATAAAACATAAAATGAGGTGCATTGTCAAAGCGCACTTCATTTTGTACAAAATTCAAGGGTTGTTGCTTGGCGGCTTCGGCTTGTGCTTCGGTGATATAGCCTTCATCGGCCATCAGGTCTAGAACCAGCAGTTGGCGGGCCAAAACAGCCTGTATGCGTAATGAATCGGAGCTAAGCGGGTTTAATCGGCTGGGAGCTTGCGGGATACTAACTAGCAATGCAGCTTCGTGCAATTGTAAGTCGCGGGCCGATTTACCAAAATAGACTTGAGCCGCTGCTTCAATTCCATAAGCACCATTGCCATAGTTAATCTCGTTAAGATACAACTC
>CAZLPC010000127.1:0-8007 GCA_964561305.1 uncultured Anaerolineae bacterium | reverse complement strand
ATGGTAATGAGCGGTGCCAATACGAGTTTTTTATTGATCGTGAAAGCACCCAAAGGCAGCGGCGCACTTTATACGGCTAGCGCTGCTGCCGAGCAAAACCGTGATGTTTTTGCTGTGCCGGGACAAATCTTTCATGCCAATACGTATGGCCCCCATCAGTTGATCCAAGACGGGGCGAAGTTGGTGATGGATGTGGAAGATATTTTAGAAGAACTCAACTTAGAGCAACGCACCGGTACAACACCACAACCCCGCCCCAAACCAGCCAAGCGCCCTCAAAAACCTACCGAAAAGCCACGCCAAGCGGCCCCCATTAACCCGCCACCACAAACCAACGATCCAAGCGAGGCTGCGATATTAGCGAGTTTGGCCAATGGGCCCCTGCATGTAGATGATATTGCGTTTGATGTTCAAATTGAAATGCACGAAATTCAAGCCAAATTGATGGTGATGGTCATTAAAGGGTGGGTCGAAGAAGCTGGCACGATGATTTATAAGCGCATCTAAAAATATTGAGGAGAAACAGATGTATCAGAATTATTACGCACTGATTTTGGCGGGGGGAGGTGGCACACGCCTATGGCCACTTAGCCGCAAAAATCGCCCCAAGCAAGTGTTGTCTTTGGTTAGCGAGCATAGTATGTTCCATATTTCAGTCGAACGGCTGGCCCCGTTGTTTACACCCGACCGCATCTTTGTGGTGACAGGCGCAGGCATGGTAGACGACTTGCGCGAGCAAGTGCCCGATTTGCCCGCCAAAAACTTCATTACCGAGCCCTTTGGCCAAGATAGCGGGCCCGCAACAGCACTAGGAGTGGCCCACATTCAACACCGCGATCCCAGCGCAATAGTAGCTGTGCTGACGGCCGACCATCATATTGCCAAGCCCGACCTTTTCCGCGACGTATTAAAAGCCGCTTATGAAGCCGCTACTCAAGACCATATCGTAACGCTCGGTATTTCGCCCACCTTCCCCGCTACGGGCTTTGGCTATATTGAGCGCGGTAGCACCATCGGTAACATGAACGGTTTCGAGGTCTATCATTCGGGGCGCTTCCGCGAGAAGCCTAATCTTGAGACGGCTATTGAATTTTTGGCCAGTGGCAACTTTAGCTGGAATGCGGGTATGTTTATTTGGAAGGCCGAACGGGCCCTACAAGAGTTTAAACAACAACGCCCCACCACCTACCAGCAAATAATGGCGATTCAAACGGCTATCGGCACACCACATTATCAAGGCACATTAGATGAACGCTGGACAAAAGTAGAGAAATTACCTGTTGATATTGCCGTGATGGAAAATGCCCGTCAGGTCGTGGTTATTCCTATAGATATTGGCTGGAGCGATATTGGCAGTTGGTCGTCGCTTTATGAAGCGCTGTGTGAAGACGAGACTCAACGCGCCAATGTGCAACGCACCACCGACGGGCGAATTTTTACGATAGATTCTGAAGGCACATTGGTTGTTACCGAGCGTACTGTGGTTATGCTGGGCACACAAAACATTGTGGTGGTGGATACGGGCGATGTGGTGTTTGTGTGCGACAGAGCGCAAGCCCAAAATGTCCGCACCGTGATTAAACTTCTGCAAGACCAAGGCCATACCGATTTGCTATAGTACGCCTTGTTCATATAAATGTGTGATATGGGCCTCATCATACCCTAACCACTCCTGCAAAATGTCGGCAGTATGTTCGCCTAATAAGGGTGGCGGCCCAACAATGGCAGGGTTGGTCTCTGAAAGTTTGGGGGCCGGCCCCACCATCTCAAAAATTGTGCCATCACTTAGTGTCACCGTTTGAACCAACCCCCGCGCCACAATATGATCATCGGCTAATGCGGTTGCTATATCGTTTACGGGTGCAACCGGTATTTGATGGGCCAAGCACAACGCAATCCATTCGTCCCTCGGCTTCGTCAAAAAAAGCGCCGCCAAATGCGCGATCAGTATCTCGCGGTGATAGACTCGCGCCGGATTGGTGCTAAAGCGCGGATCGGTGGCTAGCTCTGGCTGATTGAGAGCCGCGCACAACGCCCCAAATTGGCGATCATTCCCCACCGCCAACACAAACACACCATCTTTGGCCCAAAAGGTCTGATAGGGCACAATATTGGGGTGGGCATTGCCCAAACGCGGCGATACTTGGCCCGACACCAGATGATTGCTAGCGATATTCACCAAAGCTGCAATTTGCGAGTCAAGAAGTGCAATATCAATATATTGGCCGCGTGAGTTTTCAGCGCGATGCAACAGTGCCGCTTGAATCGCGTTGGCAGCAAACAACCCTGTCACCACATCAGCGATGGCCACGCCAACTTTATGTGGCTCACCGTCGGCAGGCCCCGTAATAGACATCAGCCCGCTTTGGGCTTGGATCGCATAATCATAGCCCAGTCGTTGGGCATAGGGCCCTGTTTGTCCATAGCCTGTAATGCTGCAATAGACCAAACGCGGATTTTTGGCAGACAGCGTAGCATAATCAAGGCCAAACGCGGCCATTTGGCCCACCTTAAAGTTTTCGACAAGGACATCTGCTTGCTGGATCAACGCGGCAGCGATCTCGCGGCCTTGTGCTGTTTTTAAGTTTAATGTCAGGCTGCGCTTGTTACGATTGACGCTGAGATAATAGGCGCTGGTTTCGCCAGCCCATGGCGGCCCCCAGTGGCGCGTTTCATCACCAAGGTGGGGCTGCTCAATCTTAACAATTTGTGCGCCAAAATCTCCTAAAAGCATGGTGCAAAACGGCCCTGCTAACACCCGCGAAAAGTCTACGACTTTAATACCACTCAATGCACTCAAACGACACTCCAATTCTGTAACAACAGGCAAAAAATTGTAGCACGAAACCTCGACTGGCATACAATAAAAGGCCTAATCTGAAACAATTAATTGAGGAGTACCCTACCTTGTCGGGCTGCCTAACCACACTTCTTGGTACGATAATTGAGGAAACTATTGGCGCATTATTTAATCTGTTTAGACGACGCAAACAAGATTAAACACCAATATTGGGCTAGTATTGTCACCTTAAGCTAGCTACTCTTAAGGCGATGTTATCAACTATAAGTCAGGAGATTTAAGATGCTGAAGGGATTACAACGCTTATTCAGCGGTGGTGGCAATAATAGCAATCAGCGTACTAGCTTTTTCTATGTACAGGTGTATAAAGCGCCCAACCGCCCCAGTGATGGCGATGAAGTTGTCGAAATTCGGGTTGACCTCATCAACGATCTCTCATTAGATGATGAAGGTGGCTATTTTAGCCGCAAGGTCGCTGTGGGGCCCAAAACCTTTAAGCAAGCCGAGTTGTTGTTATATTATGATGCCAACCGTAAACTACGCGGCACAGAAGTGGGCAATGGCGAGTTGGTGGGGCGTGCCGACTATGATGCTTATCTAGCCAGCACGCAATAAAGCTATTTACTGTCGCCTTCAATCGGGATGCCGATGATATTTTGGCGTTGGCGCGGAATGCTGGGATAGTGTTGGTTGCCTAAAGAGACAAATGTACACAAGAAGCGGTCTTTTAGGCGGCTTTCTATACGATCATCCAGTGCTTCGAGGTCTTTTTCGCTGGCAGTGAATACGGTGGGTTTTTGAGTTAAATAGCGAAAGTCAATAATCTGAAATAGTTTTTCAGTGATCCATGCGCTAGCCGAACGGGTGCTGAGATCGTCCAGCAACAACACCTCAGCATCGCAAATCTGTTGAAATCGCTCATCCAGCGTATTGTTGTCTTTGCTTAAAGAACTGCGTAAATAGTCGAATAAATCGGCACAGCGTAAAAACAACACCCGCTCTTGAAAATGGCGGGATCGAAATTGTGCAATGCTGGCGGCCATGTGCGTTTTGCCCGATCCATGCCCCCCCACAATCAATAGCCAGCCCGCCGCTTGGGGGCGCGAAATATAAAGGTTCAAAACATCTTTGGCTTTGTTGGCCCTATCCATCACCGACCAATCAAAGCTCTCGAAGGTCATGCGCTGATAGAGGCTTAAATCAGTAATGGTGCTGGCATCGGTTTGAGAAGAACCGTGACGGGCGCGGCGAAAGTCGGGCGCATTAAGAGCAAACATCTGCACCAAGGCGCTATCGCTAAGGCGGCTGGCAATGCGGCCATCCATATCGTCCATGCGGTGATTGGTGGTGATGACAGTGGGCAACCGATACACATAGCGATGATTGAGCAGTTGGAAGAGCTTTTCGGCGGCCCACGCGGTGGGGCTTTCTGTTCCTAGGTCATCTAAAATCAACACGCCTGCATTGCGTAAGCGGTCGAAAAGCGCATCGTAGCTTGTCTCTGAAGCGGGATGATAGGTTGTTCGCAGGTGATCGAGCAAGTCCGGTACGGTCAAAAACACCACATCATCATTGCCTAATTCGATCAGCCGATTGCCAATGGCGGCGGCCAGATGGGTTTTGCCCGTGCCATAACTACCTTGAAACACCAACCACCCCTCTAAATCTTCAGTAAAGCGATAGGCGCTTTCGGCAGCAGGGCGCAGCGTCGTGTCGTTTTCTTTGACACTGAAATTATCGAATGTGAGATGAATATATCCTGCTAGGTTGCTGACTTTACGGAGCTTGCGGGCACGACGCACAGTGGCCTCGGCGTGTTGACAACTACACAAGACGGCCTTGCCAAAATCGGGATGGCCAACAGGCACATTGCGCGTAATATAGCCCATGCCCCCACAAATAGGACAGGTCTCAGCAGCACTATTAGGTGTTGAAGAAGTCGGAGAAGTCTCCTTTTTTGCTGCCGAATTGGGAATCAGATCGCTGAGGTGTTTCATGCCATTGTTTGCGTCCATTGGTCTTCCACCTGTCTAATATGGCTGATATATAGCTCCATCTGCGGGCGTTATTTTCAACGGCCAGCGCTATCGCCTCGACAATCCATTCATACGAATAGTCGTCTTCGGCAGCGCGCAGCAAATCGGCCACCATGGGAGTGATTTGTCCGATGTTTTGCTCATAAAGTGTATAAATATTAGGGCGCTCTTCGATAATTTGTAGCGGACGTTTAAGCGGATCAAGATGCCATAGCCCGTCGTTTAGGGCTTGTAAGGCTTGGCGACCCCGCAACGAGTTAAAAAAGTATACGACATCGGTTTGGCCTTGCAGCGTCAGATCAAATGCCAGCAGTGTGCCGCGCTCTACAGCGCGTGAAAAAGCCACTCGCAAGGCTTCTGTGCCATTAACGGCCCCACACAAAGTTTCATCAACCAATGCCTCTTGCAACCGCACATAGCGAAACTGTCCCTCTTGGCGTTGCAATGCCCAAAAACAATAGAGCGTGATTTTTAGCTCGGCTAAGTCATCAATAAGTGGCAACAAATCGCTAAAAAATTGGCTCGGAATATCTATCAACTCATCTTTTGCCGATTGAAAACCATTAAAGCGTTGCATATCACCTAATATCCTGAAAGATCAATATCGGTCTGGCGCAAATTAGCAAACTGCGTCAACTCTTTACGGAAATAGAGCGATACCGTGCCGACAGGGCCGTTGCGATGCTTGGCCACAATAATATCGGCTTGGTTGGGGCGCTCGGTATCTTCATTGTAGACTTCATCGCGGTAAATGAACATCACCACATCGGCATCTTGCTCAATCGAACCCGACTCGCGCAAGTCTGATAACACGGGACGTTTATCGCCGCGAGACTCGACCGCACGCGACAATTGCGAAGCAGCAATAACGGGCACATTTAATTCGCGAGCCAGTTCTTTAAGGTTGCGCGAGATAGCACTGACTTCTTGTACCCGATTTTCAGAGCGTCCCGGCGTGCCAAAGCCCGATGTCATCAGTTGCAAATAGTCTACAATAATCAGATCGAGGCCGTGTTCGCGATATAAACGCCGACATTTGCCGCGCATGTGGAGGGGGGTGATGGCGGGCGTATCATCTAAGAACAATGGCAATTTAGACAGTGACTCTGAGGCTTGTACGAAACGCTCCCACTCATGTTGATCCAGTTGACCCAGCCGCAATTGTTGTGTACCAATGCCGGTTTCGGCGGCGACCAAGCGTTGCACCAATTGTTCGTTGCTCATTTCTAGGCTAAAAATGCCGACCCGCGCCCCGCCCATGCGGGCCGCATTAATGGCAATGTTCAAAATCAGCGAGGTTTTGCCCATGCCCGGTCGCGCAGCCAAAATCAGCAAATCGCTGCGCTGCATCCCACCTAACAGCTTATCAACATCGGTAAAGCCCGATGGCACGCCAATAGGTTCATCGCGGTTTTCATATAGATATTCGATACGGTTATAATAGTCGCCCACAGCCCGCCGCATCGAAACCATGTCTTTTTTGCTGTTGCGCTCGGTGACGGCAAACAACGTGGCTTCGGCCCGATCCACCACTTCTTCAATGCTGGCATCGTGGGTGTTGGCTAGGCTGGCAATTTCGCCCGCGGCCTCTAACATCCGTCGCCGGATGGCCGCCCGCTCGACGATATGACCATATACTTCGGCATGAAGCGAACTCGGCGTGTTGTTAATTAAATAAGTGAGATAGGCCGCGCCGCCAATTTCATCTAAAAATTTCAAATTGCGCAGCTCGTTAGCAACAGTTAGGTTATCAATTGCGTCGCGGCTTTCGTGCAACCGACACATAGCCAAATAGACGCGGCTATTGCGCAAAATATAAAAATCATCGGGGTCTAAAAAGCTGATAACATCGGTGATGGTATCGGGATTAATTAAGATTGCGCCCAGCAAGGCTTCTTCGGCCTCGACGCTGTGGGGCGGCAGAAATTCGGTGGGTGTTGATGAATGGGCAGGGGGTGGAGCCGACTGATCCGACATGGCATCCCTATCTCAAAAAATAAAATTATCCTAGCCGTTGGGATAGCTAGGATAGGGGGGGGGCGCTTTAAAGACAAGCCCAGAAATGTTTAAATTTAGCTGCCCGCAGGCAATGGAATCTCAAGGGTTAAGAATTGCACACCATCTACCCAAGACCCATTAACTGCCATCTCAAAATGCAAGTGAGGGCCTTGTACACGCCCCGTTGACCCCGACAAACCAATGGCCTGACCTTGACGCACTAACTCGCCGGGTACAACATTAATTTCACTAAGATGCGAGTATCCTGACAAGACCCCCCACCCATGATCAACAATGACATGATTGCCATGAATAGGTAGAAATTGGGCAAACACCACCCGCCCATTGGCGGCGGCGGTCACGGCAGTTCCTATCACAGCCCGATAGTCAATTCCGGTGTGGCGGCCTGTCAATGCGCCGTTGTTATAGCTGCGCATGCCCCCAAATGCTGAAATAGAAGGGCCGGGAATAGGCTGTTGAAAAGTGGTGAAAAAAATTTCGCGGGTTTGACGTAAATGCACCCGTTCAATGGTCGAAAAATTGGTTTCATTTAAGGCCGGGTCTAGCAATGGTTCTAAATTAAATGGAATTGGTATATCTTGAAAGTCGAAGCCACCCGCTTGCACCACAATTTGCTGGCTAATATTTTGCGGGGGCTGGCTTTCATCAATCCAATAAAAAATATCGAGCGTGGTAGAACCGATGGGCGTGGTCATGTCTATGGCCAAGAAACCAGCCCAATTGCCGACATTGGTGCGATACAAATCAAATCGCTTGCCCACAAAGGTGGCGCTGGCCTTGACGATGCCCGGCCCACTAACGCGCAAAACTGAAGTGCGCCCTTGCTGCACCTCGCTGCTGGGCGTGATAAAAACGCTTACAAAATTACTTTGGGCAGCCGATTGTTGCGGTGGAAACAAAAGCGGAATGGCCAACAATAGCACCATCAATAGCATAAACTTTTTCATTGTGCCGACAATCCTAAACCATGACATCCGATACCATAACGATGGTCAGCATCATACCCGATGCCAGCCCACTCCGTCTATAATGCCCCTAAAAGCGTAGAGCAAGCGTCATTTTGTCGTTTTAGCACAGTTGGCCTGACTCCTCTTAAAATCTGATGGTTGCCAGCAGTGCGCCTCTGGCATAAGATGGTGTGTATAACAACGA
>CAZLPC010000126.1:0-8011 GCA_964561305.1 uncultured Anaerolineae bacterium | reverse complement strand
GCGCAACGGCACAGTATCTATATCTTCTGGAAACCACTGCCAGCGTGTAAATGTCTGTTGGGGCCTAAAGCCTAATTTTTCATATAAATGCTGAGCCCCTGTATTATTAGCATCCACTTGCAACAGGACCTCGTGGGCGTGATGCTTGCGGGCGGCTTGCATGGCGGCGATCATCATCTGTTCGGCAATGCCACGTCGCCGAAAATTAGGATGCACCGCCACATTGGCCACCACCATCGTATGATCTAATCCTGCATCATAGATGGATACATTGCCCACTAACTGCTGGCTAAAGGGATCAATCCATACAAAGCCCTGACCCATAGCCCGAAGCCCGCGATCTAAGCCAGCAATAAGCCACAACAACGGCCCTAACTGGGCCAGCGCCCGCATCTCGCGCACTATCGACATGCCAGCAGTGTCTATGGTGTCGCCAAATGCAATTTCTAGCAAATCGGCAATTTTGCCGAGATCAGTTCTTAGTTGGACAGCCCGCAAGCCGCTTGCAGTGGTGGGTTCTTTGGCTGATGAAATGCCGGGTGCTGCCATTGGGTGTCCTTTTGTTTATTTGCCGTCCAGCGTACTGAGTAGCTTATGCGCCTCCTCGACACTAATTTTACCATCTTGTAGCATTTGTAGAATCAACAGTCTTTCTTCACTAGAAACTGGTGGCGGCGGTGGTGGTGGCGGCGGTGGCGGCGGCTGACGACGATTATCAAACCTTTGAACACGCTCCGTGCGGCGCTCGGCCCGCTCGGTGTGGCGTTCAGTACGGCGCTCGGCCCGTTCTCTGGCGCGTTGAATACGGGCTTCTACCCGCACGTCTTTGGCAAACTCGGTTGCCGAGGCAATGGCCTCGCGGGTTTGGGCTTCAATCATCTCACCTAGACCGCTTAGGCTAGCGTTAATTTGGGCTTCAATATCCTTTAGCTGATCGCCAAAGTTCACATCAAAGCCAGTCCCCCATCCGGTGGCTGTGCGACTGGTGAATATAATTGTGTTAGCATCTTGAATGTTAACTCTGGCGCGGCCATCACCAAACTGAACTTGTGTGTGCCCTTCCTTGTTGCTATTTACAACAATCGTGGCGATCTTTTTTAGATCGCGGGGAATGTCATAGCCCGCTTTAGGAGGCAGATAGAAAGTGACATCTGGCTCAAGCGCAAGACTGAAGGCAATGTCGCTGTGGCTATTGAAATGATAAAGATGTTCGGGCGCAAAATTGATTTCTGCGGTTATGTCGGCGGCGCTTTGCTCGATATGAACACTCCCCTCAATTTCAGTCAATCCCAAATCGCCACGCACCACCCCCACTTTTAGATCGCCGCCAATGCGCTGGGCACTACAATCGCCCTGTACAATTTCAATATGCACATCACTTGCAACATGTTTCACCGACAGATCACCAGAAATTGTGCCTAAGACAACTGGCGCTTCGATATGGCGCACCGACAGATCACCATTGACCCGATCTATGCTTAAGCCCGCGCTCAAATTCGTCACTTTGGCATCGCCATGCACCGTCGCCACCGCCATATAAATTTGCTCTGGCACTTTAAGATCGCAATCCCCATAAGAAGCAATGACAATCACCCCTTCTTCGGCGTTTTGCTGAACGCTGATCTCATCGTCGTCTATGATTAAGTCATTGCCGCTATAGCCACGCACGCGCAAATCGCCCGCGACTTCGCTAATGTGTATTTTGCTGAAGTGTTGTAGGTTATAAATGGCCATAATAGCCCTCCTTCTTATGATGCTGGATACGGTTATTTGCTGAGTAGGTTGACGGCCTCGTCTGGGCTAATTTGCCCTGAAGATAGCTTTTCTAGCACATCAAGACGCTGTTGTTCGCGGTGGGCCAAATCGGCCTCTACATCAGTAACGGGTTCAAAACCCATCGCCCGAATAATTTCATGAAGCCGGCCACGCACTGTGGGGTAAGAAATGCCAAGTTCTTTTTCAACACGATTAATTTTGCCCTCGCAGCGTAAAAATATTTCTACAAATGCAAGCTGATCGGGAGAGAGGGTGCCAAGGCCGCTTAGTTCAAACTGACCTTCAATTTTAATGTCACACTGTTCACACTCTAGGCGTGTTGCCAACATCGGGCCATCACAGATTGGGCAATGGGTCAAAACTGAATGATACATTGAACACTCCTTTAATTTATTTAATTTGATCCTACGATTATCAATCGGAAAAGTCAACTCTATATTCAATATTTTGAATAAAGAATATAGATATTCAATATTTTTTTCGATAAATTGATTGAGTAATAATGAAACCTAGTTGGGGAAGATTAGGTGATGAATGGCATCAGCCACTTGCCAAGCTGCTTGGGGCTGGGCCAGTTGGCGGGCGGTAGTGCTATATGATTGATGTGCAGATGAGTCGGCAGCGATCCATGCCCGCAGATAATCCACTACCATTTGTGGCTTGGGTGCAAAAACGCCCGCCTTGTTATTGACCACAAAGCGCACATTTCCGTCTTCTTGGCCCGGCACACGCCCACTTAAGATCATGGGTAGACCAGCGGTGCAGGCTTCGGTGATAGTAGCGGGGCCGGCTTTGGTAATTAGAATATCAGAGGCGGCCATTAGGGTTGCCATATAATTGACGAAGGGATAAACATAGGTGGGCTGTTGCCAATTAAGGCGGTTCAGTTGGCGTTTTAGGCGGTCGTTGCGGCCCGCCACAATCGCCAATTGGATATCGAGGCCTTGCTGATTAATGGCTTTCACTGTTTTATAAACCGGCCCCATACCATCTCCCCCACTCACCAACAACACCGCCGTTTTATCGGGTAGCCAGCCCAATTGTTCGCGGGCAGATTGTTTGTCGCTGAGATGTTGCACAAAATCGGGATGAACGGGCAGGCCTGTAATCTGCATTTGTTCAGGCTTCATGCCTGCCTTCAACCCACGTTCATAGGCTTCAATAGTGGGGACAAGACAAAGATCAGCTTGGGGTTGATACCACGATACGGGCGTAGAAACTAAATCGGTGACAACCGTAACAAAAGGTATCTGTTCAGGCATCGTCGCTAGTGTTCGCAGCACTGTCCGATTGATCAACGAGTGGGTACAGATGATGATGTCGGGACGCTGGGCTTTGATCATCGCTTCAATTTTTGGCTTCCAACGCGGAAAGGTTGCATCTAAGAAGAAGTGCGACCGCAAGCGCCCATCTGTTAAAACATAGCCCATTTGCCAAGTAATGCTGCTATAAGTGACCCAAATGGGGTAGAAAGACGGCATATATTGGTATGGAAATGTGGCACAACACTTAAACACATCCACTGTAGTGAAATGATAGTGGTGAGGATAGTGCTGTTGCATGGCCATTTGGATGGCTTCGGCGGCGGCGCGGTGTCCGCCACCAGTATCCGATAGCAGAAACAAGATGCGCTTGGGATTAGCGGGTATCGTCATCAGGTTTGGGGTCTAGTCTGCGTTTAAATGCTTTTTCAAATTTTTGGCGCGACAGCAGTTGTCGGCGGCCGCAACCCATACACTGTAGCCCAACATCTGCACCCACTCGATATACACGCCACTGGTTTGCACCACAGGGGTGGGCTTTGCGTAGTTGGACAACATCGTTCAAAAACACATCAACCGACATCAGCTAGCCTTGTACAAGACCGACCCGAATTAAGATACCCGCCAGATTGGGACGAATATTAGCTGGTGCGTGTTCTAGCAGGGTTTCGCCGGCATGGCCCAACGAAGGCGCGTGCAAAATTGCGTTTTCAATCTCTGTTGTATCCCAGACATCGGCATTGCTGAGGAAGATGCTGCTATAGGATGGTAAGTATTTAACGGTGATGTCTTCGGGTTGTAATGTTTGGGCCGAACCTAGCAGTTGGCCGCCGTTATTTTGAGCGCTGGTTTCGCTGGTTAGGCGCTGAATGCCGTCTTTGGTCAATAGAAAAGCACACCCAACCCCCACCCGCATCAAATAGAGCCGATTGTCATTAATGACCACTGTCATAGCCGATGATACGCCGCCTTTGCTTTTTTCTTGGACACGTTGGCTAGCGAGATTGAGCGCATTTTGCAAAATATCATTGACGTTGGGCATATCGTTGGTTTCAAACAACGACTTATAATAAAAATTTTGCAGCATCTCGGTGGCGATCACTTGGGCCACAATAGTCGCAGCATTGGCATTAGCTTCATCGTTTTGGCCGTCTAGTGCGCCTTGTGTAACGGTAAAGACACCAAACCCTCCACACGAACCATCTCCACAGCCCGCAGCCGTTAATGCAACCGTATGGGCGCGACGAAATTCAACATCTTTATCGGTAATTTGGCTAAACATCAATTGGGTGAGAGACATAGTGGTTTTGAACTTCCTCGCGTGTTTTGTGTCATAAGCCGATCGTACGTGCAGCATTGGTTAAACTATAACCCAAAATTGCAGCTATGAGAAGTCAATGATGATGAGCCAATCAACTTTCATCTTGAGATTGGCAAGCACCCCAAATGTGCCCCACTTTAGTCTTGCATTGCACCCTGCGGGGCTTTGATGCACAATGGATATAAACAATACAAAAAGGATACTATAGACCAGTATGGATCAGCCCCAAGTTATTTATGACCCAGATGTGGTCGATCAGCTTGAGATCACAGGTTTTTTGAGTGAAGTGGTTGAACACATGCGCCACGAAGTAGAGGCGCGGCGACAACAAGTACCCGTGGCAGGCCTGCGGGCCTTAAACTCGATTCAGCGTCGCCCACTCGATATGATCAACGCGCTAAAGATGGATCGCAATATCTCATTAATTATTGAAATTAAACGCCAAACCCACACCGGACGGGTGTTGTTTCATGACCGCTATGAACCTGACGAAATTGCCCGTTACTATCAAGACGTGGGCGTGCAAGCAGTGGCAGTAGCCACCAACGAAAAATATTACGGCGGCGCACTGCACCATCTAACCTATGTCTCGCAAGTGGTAAAAGTACCTGTTATTCGGCAAGACTTTGTGTTTGATCGTTATCAGGTTTATGAAGCGCGGGCAGCTGGAGCCGACAGTGTAATTTTGATAGCCGCGCTGTTAGGCCAATATCGCCTATGGGACTTGATATCGCTAACCCAACGTCTGCGGATGACGGCACTGGTGCAAGTAGAAAACGAGACCGAACTGGCCCGCGCCCTTAATGTCGATCCGCGTGTGATCTGTATTAGTAATGTGGATTGGCGCACACTAGAGGTAGACTTAAGCAAAACTACGCGGCTTGCCAAGCATATCCCCAAGCATATTTTAAAGGTCAGTATGGGTGGTGTCAGGACAGCAGACGATGTAGCCTTATTGGCCGAAGCAGGCGTAGACGCAATTATGATTGGTGAGGCTATTTTGGGCGCACCCGACCAATATCGGGCTATCCGCGATTTATTTTCGTCCATTGCATCTGAATCTATTGATCCATGGAAGCATGTCGAATGAAGCATGTTGTGCGTTGGCTAATTGTACTGATAATACCGATTCTTCTTGTGGCAGCCTGCGCCACCCCCAACTCTGATAATGCCCCTGATTCAAATGCAGGCTTATTGATTGGCGAAGGCGCATTGCCAAAACGCTTGGTAACAGTGGTGTTTACAGCCACCTTGCCAGAAGGCGAAATCGAAACACCTGTGCCAACTTTTGACGTGCCTACAGAATTTTTTGAAGACGAAGAGCCGACTTTTACGCCCACAGCCATTGTCGGTATTTTTGTCGGCACAGCCGTTAATGGTACACCCGAAAGCGCGCCCATTGCCCCAGTTGTGGTGCAAGGTGGCGGCTTTGGTGATGGTGGTGCTGTTGGGCCTGTGGGTGGTTTTACACCTAGTATAGCGGGTGCAGGGGGCGCTTGTCCTATCCCTATTGCCAGTAGCTTCACTGATGCCTACACTCGCAATAGTTCGGCACTGCAAGCCTTGGGCTGCCCCACAGAAGCTGGACAAACGATCAATTTGGTTTATCAGCCCTTCGAGCGCGGCAGAATGTTTTGGCGCAACACGGGTCAAATTTATGTGTTGCAACCCAATGCCAGCATTGTAATTGTAGGCGACAGTTGGCAAGAAGGAATGCCCGCTAGCGACGATGCCTATGTGCCGCCCAGCGAAAATCTTCTACAACCTGTGCGCGGCTTTGGGTTGGTTTGGCGCAGCAACGAAACCATTCGTAACAACATTGGGTGGGCCACACAAGGCGAATCGCCCATTCCCAGTTTCTGGCAGTCGTTCAACAATGGCGCATTGTTTATCGGCGATAACGGTGGTATCTATGCCATTATCGGCAGCACTTATGTTGGCCCGCTTTAATTACCAACTCAGATAGCCATGCGGATTTTCGCGCCCACCGCCAGTATTCCGAATTTCAAAATGCAGGTGTGGGCCGCTAGAGTTGCCCGAACTGCCCAAATAGCCAATGACTTGTCCGGCTGTTACGCTTTGCCCACACCAAACTGTATCACCAGTAAGATGGGCATACAGCGACATCACGGGGCCGTGCGCCACCACTACTGTCCAGCCATAACCCCATGTGCTCCAGCCCGCAAAAATAACCGTTCCATCGCCCACTGCCATTACATAATCGCCGAGTGTGCCTGCTAAATCCACGCCGCCATGTTCGGGGGTGTAGTCGTTGGTCAATACATAGCCGCGTGTGGGGCGCACGCTGGGCATTGCGCCGTTATAAATCGGCTGGACACCGCACGATCCCGGCTGACCTTCGCCAAAAACGGCTTCCCCATTATAAATAGCTGTGCGCCCGCTACCAGTAGATTGCACATTGGCATAGACGCTGGCAGGTGGTTCCCAATAGAGCGGCTCCCATGCGCCTACCCCGCTAGGAATAACCACATTTAGGCCAACGGGCAAAACACTATCGGGGCTGGCCCCCTTAAAGCTGTTCAGTTCAGAGTCAATGATGATGAACGGATCAACCAAGAATTGCGTGGCCAAATCAGCAATAGTCAGTGGCTCTTGCACATTATGAAGTGCGCCATCAAACGGTAAAATGGTCATCTGAAAGCCGACTTGCAGCGCATTCATGTAAAAACGCCGATTCGACCAGATCAAGGTATTCACGTCTAACCCATACTGCTCGGCAATTTGATCTATATTTTCACCACGTTTGACAGTGTGAGTGATCAAGGTTGTACGTTGTGGCGCAGGGTTAATGGTAAACGGGCTTTCGGGGCGGGCAACCACCACAATCTGATCACCAGCAAGCGGGCGGGCGATTGACGTGGCGATGAGATCGCCATCGGCGGTTGGAAGCGGTGTCACAGAAGCTGTGGCCGACGGCGTGATACTGGGTAAAAGCGTTTGGGTAGCGGTGGCCGTTTGGGTGGCGGTCGCTGTTTCCGTCGGTATGCTCACTTCTGGCTCAGAGTCAGTGCTATTAGAAGGAATCAACATAATTGCCAGCGCAATGAGAGTAAGCCCCAACGCAGCCAGCAACACCATTCCCCCTAATAATCGTGAGCTAACCGCCTGTATCCGATAATCCAAATTCATGGCGAAGGCCTCGTCTAGCAGCTAATGGTATAGCAAGGATCAACCGGCTCGAAGCTGGCATTACGAATTTCAAAATGCAAGTGAGGCCCGGTCGAATTGCCCGACGATCCCAAAGTACCAATCACTTGACGCGCCCCCACTTGTTGCCCACAACTAACACTAAGGCTATCGAGATGGGCATAAATAGTGAAGGTTGTGCCGTGTGCAATGGCCACCGTACGCCCATAGCCATAGTCGTTCCAGCCGGCAAAGATGACCGTACCACCACCCGCCGCAACCACAGGCGAGCCAACATTGCCCGATAAATCAATCCCGGTATGATAGGCACTATAGCCCTGCCAAAATGAACCGTTATAAGGCAAATTTACTGGAAAAGACCCCCCGCCAATGGTTGGTTCGCAACCCAACAAGCCATAATAGCGCACAAACCCCAAAATATTGGTTGGATCGGCGGGCGCAACTTCGCCGGGGCGGGCCGCCCAAATATTGCAACTGCCACCGT
>CAZLPC010000125.1:7006-8026 GCA_964561305.1 uncultured Anaerolineae bacterium | reverse complement strand
CCAGTGTTGTTCAACGTTGGGAAAAGCGCGCTATGACACTCTATGTCGGTAACAAATTACCTTATACACCGTGGTTGCCGCGTGTCAGTTGGGCCGACGGGCCCGCCACGCCCCACCAATTTTATGCCAGCTTTACCCAACATCTACAGTTGTTTGCTCCTAATAACGCCATCGGATATATAGAAATTGACTATCCTAGTTTAAGTGTTGTGGCGGCTCACTATATCCCCTTTGATGATGCAGTGCGACCTGATCCAACCATTGCAGCCACGATTGACTATGTGCTGAGTGAAGCCCGCGCCTACACCCATAAACAGCAGAAAGAGAACCCACCCTCATTATGAAACTAGAAGCGCTCTGTCGGGCACTAGACACCTATTTTCAGGTAACGGCTTTCAAAGAAAACGATTGGCTAGATTTGCTTTCAGTGGCCGAGCGCGGCGCGTTTTTGCGCTTTTTGCGCCCAGAATTTGTGGATGGGTTATGGAATGGCCTTATGATTGAAAACAACCCGCCTGATGACGATGTGGATCGGGTGTATTTGGCTGTTTTTCCGAGTCAAGATGTCCTAGACAAAATTATCGCCAAAGAGGTAGAACGCGGTGCTAGCGGGGCTTTGTTGTTTACTTATCAGCCGATTCCCTATAGCGAGAACGAAGCTGCCTTTAAACCTATCCCTACTGCCCAACTTGAAGAATTACAAGCGCATCATATTAGTGTATATGTCTGTCATGCTCCCCTAGACTGTCATCCTGAAATTGGGACAGCTGTGGCCATTGCCGATGCGTTGCGCCTAGAGGATCAAACGCATTTTGGGCAGCATTATGGTGGGTTGGGGTGTGTTCATGGTCAACTGACACAAGCGACCTTTCGAAGTGTGGCTATGAAGTTGGCTGAAATAAGCGAGTTACCACGTTTGCGCTACGATCAATGCCGTCATAACGGACAGCTTGTTAAACACATTGCGATTGCACCCGGTGGCGGCAATCTGGACTTCATGCGCGAGGCCGCCGAACTAGG
>CAZLPC010000125.1:0-6996 GCA_964561305.1 uncultured Anaerolineae bacterium | reverse complement strand
CAGTGGCTTTGCCGCCACCAGCCGCGAACGCATGTCAGAGTTTTTGCCCACCCTTAAAATGAATTTGCTGGGGACATCGCGCTATGGCAGTGGCCTTGTTACAATGCGCGACTATGTGCCAGATGTGTTTCGCCCCCATAACATTGAGACTATCCTTGTGCGTCCAGAGGATCACCTGCAATAATCGCCTGAAAGTCCAGATAACTGCGCGACATCATAAGCCGCGATTTGCTCGGCTACTTGAAAGCGCAAAATACCGTCATTAGCATAGGGGGCCAGCCACACATTGGTACGATTTTGGCCCCACAGCGTTAATTTGCCGACCAGTTGTCCATTGCGATGATCAAAAAGCAATAATATGCCTTGTGGCGACAGCAGCACAGCACTACAACGGTTGATAATCTGCAACTGGGCCCGCGCCATATCTTGCTCGCTAATGTCGAAAATATCGGTTTCCCAACGGATTGTGCCATCTAAGGCAAGGGCAGTAAGACGCAAAGGGCTACCTAATCCCCAAATGAGTAGTTTGTCGCCAGCCAGCGCCATCTGGCTGTCAGTGTGCTGAAGATCGTAATGTGTAAGGCGTATTTGGGCTGTGCCGTCCGAACGCCATAAAGACAATGTTCCATCGCCATCACCTATCAACAAGCCTGTTGGTGTGACATGAATATCGCTGTTGGCCCCCACCGCCAATTGCGCTAGGTTGTCGCCTTGTTCATCAAAAATAAAAATGGTGGTGGTGGTGAGAAGCGCCACTAGACGATTGTTACTAACTACCTTCCGAATATGACCTGCATCGGGGTAGGAGGCAAGGCGGACTTGTTGGGCGTTGCTAAATACAAATAGCTCACCGTTATCGTTGCCCAACAACACAACATCGCCAATGGGATAAGGCCCACTGGCTATAGTAGCCATGTCAGTAGCCCATTGTCCTATCAAGCCATCGGCAAGTGACCACCCAAGCAAACGCCCATCGCGGGTAGCCATCAACACACCGCCATCACTTGCAATCAAGCCAACCGCCTCGACTGAATCAGCCATGCGATATTGACGGATCAAGCGCCCATCTGCACTTAAAAAATTGAGCAAACGTCCTTCTACATATACCAATGTGTTATCTTCCAACAAAACAGGGGGTGGAAAAACGCCATTGGCGTTGCCTGCGCCAATATGCCACTGGTACGCAGGATTGAGCCAGCCCTGCCAATTGTCAAGAAACTGGCTTGGGTTTAGCCACCCTTCAAGTTGCGGGTCAATAGGCCAATAGCCCGGCCCGGGGTCAAAAGGATCGAATAGTCGAATCTCAAAATGCAAATGGGGGGCCGGACGCGGAGCACCGATTACGCCTAACACGTCGCCTGTGTTTACACAGCTTCCAGAGGTCGGGAACGTAATTTCCTCATTTTCTTCAATATGTCCGTATAGGGCATAAAAGGTATCGCCACTGGCTAACACATGTTGGGTGATGATTACACCTTTATCGCGCCCCCAGCCAGTCGGATTAGCGTACGTTACGCGGCCCGGCCCAATGGCATACACTGGTTCGCCTAAGGTATCCCCTTCAAAGCGTATCCAATCATCGCCTGTGTGCAATCGCCCGTCGAAACGCGCATTGGGACGCGAAAATGGATTAATCAAGAAGAAGTTACGCCGATTGATGGGGTATTGCAATTGTTGAGAGCTACTGATGGTGCCGCATTGTTGAGCAGTTGGGGCTGCTTGTGAGGTGAGGGACAAGGATTGATTATCGGCAATGGCACTTGAGACTGCACCCCCATAGAGCAAGGCCACCATAAGACCAAACAACAAGCGTGTTTTCGATAGCATTATGCCCCCACAAAGTGTCATTATCACCCAAAAAGAATGCGCGGCATAAACCATAACAGGCTGCCCGTCAGAATTTGGCATACCCATGCTGCCGCTAATCCATTCCGAACGCGCACATAGCTATATAAAAAATTCAAAAATGCGAAAAAGATTGTTAAAGTAAGGGTTACACCGGTTGCGTCACCCAAATTCATGTGTGGGAAAAACAACACCATTGTCCAGATAGTGGCAAAAAAAGTGGTGGTCAACAAGCTACGAAACTGCTGCATAGCACCCCGAAAGAACAAGCTATCGGCAGCAGGCTGCACAAATACGACAGCCATAAAGACCCATGTATTGATCACGGCGGGCGAAACATCGCCTGCGTCGAACATGCGATCCGAAATTTGGGACAGTGGTGTGCCCAACACAATCATCAAGGGCACGCCAATCCAGCCAGCAAACGAGACTCCAGCTACTAAATCGTTGACAGTGGTTTGGGTAATGCGTTGGCTGCTGCCCAATACAGATGCCACTAAACCTGTCGCGCCCAAAACTGACCACAGCACCACATAGCGCACTAATGCGTCGAGTGGGGTAAGCCCCACACTAATCGCGCCAACAATCATCAACGCGATAATTGGGTCGGCCTCGCGCTGTTGTAAATAACGCTCTTGGCGCTCGGCTTCAAATTCGGCAGCTTTTTGGGCCGCAAATTCAGCTTCTTCAGAGGCTTCTTCTTCGGGATCAGGAATCAGTGGGCGGGCTTGGGCGGGCCGCTCGCGCAAGACTTGTTGCACCATCGGGTCGGGTTCAGTGGGTTGTGCATCGGTGCTAGGGTCTGGAGATAGATCTACATCGTCGGGGCGGGGCCATGCCATTTCATCCGATGGCAATTCATCGGGGGGACGGCGTGAACTCATTGCAGCAATCTCCGCATCCGATCCAACACTTTTTCCACATGCGCGGGCTTAATCCAATAGTGGGTGACAAAGCGAAACTCGCGTTTATAATGTCCACTGATTAAAATGTCATCTTTGGCGAGGGCAGCAGGCAAGTCATCGGCAGCAATGGGGGCATCGTCGCGCAGTTTAAAGAAAAACATGTTAGTTTTAACGCGGGCTACATCAATTTCAATGGACGAAATGTCGGCCAAGCCTTCTGCCAAAGCACAAGCATGAGCGTGATCTTCGTGCAGGCGCTCGGTCATTTCTTCTAAGGCCACAATGCCCGCCGCCGCAATTACGCCAGCTTGCCGCATTGAGCCTCCTAAAATTTTTCGCACCCGTCGTGCTTGATAGATAAATGCTTCGCTGCCCACCACCACTGAGCCTACTGGCGCACATAACCCTTTCGATAAGCAAAAGGTTACACTATCGGCGGCTTGTGTTACCCGTGCCACCGACTTGCCAACAGCAGTAGCGGCGTTAAAAATGCGAGCGCCGTCTATGTGCAAGTGTATGCCGTGTTGCTGGCACAGCACCCCCACCCGATCAATGTAATCTATAGCGAGGGGTTGCCCACCAACAGAGCCTTGCGAATTTTCTAAAGATACCAGCTTGGTACGCGGATAGTGAGGATCATCTTCGCGGATACTGTCCTCAATATCGCTGATGGCAAGCGTGCCGTCGGGTTGGGTGGCAATCGGCATGGAATGTACGCCACCCAACGCGGCGGGGTTGCCGCCTTCGTACAAAAATGTATGGCTAGGGTTGCCCATAACAACTTCATCGCCACGCCCACAATGGGTCAGCAATGCAACGACATTTCCCATTGTGCCACTGGTTACAAAAAGGCCTGCTTCTTTACCAAAACGCTGGGCGGCCAGTGTTTCTAGGCGATTAATGGAGGGGTCTTCGCCATATACATCATCACCAACAGGTGCTGTAAACATGGCTTGGCGCATAGTGGGCGTGGGCCATGTTACAGTGTCGCTCCGTAAGTCAATTTTATCCATGCCGATATATCCGTTTTTAATTCTAGTAACGTTTGACAATGGTTCGATAGGCGGTGGGTTGACGCTCTTGGATCATTTGGAACTGTTCGCGGTTTTTGCGAACCTCATCTAGGTCAATCCGTGCTACTGCAAAGCCTTCGGGTTGTTTTAAAGTTTCAGATGCTTCGCTTTTGCGTTTGGCTTCGGGCTTGGCGGCAGGTTTGTCGTCTTTTTTGTCGCCTTCGGCCCCGCTTTCGGCAGGCTTATCGTCATCTTTTTTCTCTTCGGCTTTGGGCTTGGGCGGCTCGGCTTTAATGGCAGCATAAACTTCGCCACGCGGCCCAACAATCATGCTTTCGCCCCCAAAACTAAGCGTGACATCTTCGCCTACGCGGTTTGAAGAAGCGACAAACATCGCATTTTCTAGTGCGCGAGACTTCACATAGGTACGATACTCGTCCATATATGCGGTTTCCCAGTTGGACAATGCACAGACAATATCGGCCCCATCAAGGGCAAGGCTGCGGGCTACTTCTGGAAAAGCCAAGTCCCAGCCTAGCATAAGTCCAATGTTGCCAATTTCGGTTTCTAGCACCGGAAAGCGATAGCCCTCACGGAAGGCCATACGCTCTTCGCCGCGCAGATGCACTTTGTTGTATGCGCCCACTAGTTCGCCATCGGGGCCAACCAGCACAGCCGTATTAAAAATGACGCTTTCGACCTTTTCTTTTGTTACAAGGCCAAAGGCAATGTATACACCAAATTCGGCAGCACGTTGGGCCATCAAATTGATAGAAGGCCCGGGTATACGCTGGGCCACTTCGGTAAAGCGTACGCCCAGCTCGTAACCGCTAGTGACGAGTTCTGGGAATACAATCAGGTCTACTTTTTGTTGCGAGGCAATCCGTGAGACAAAGCCCGACATCTTGACCAGATTTTCTTCAGGCTCGCCCAACTTTGGCTCAAATTGCACGGTCGCAATGGTTACTTCACGCATGGGGTCTCCAAGTAAGGGTGTTGTGTTTCATTTTACAATGACGGGGTATTGTAGTCATAGGACAAAGCACCCGTCAACTACCATTGTACACAAGGCGTACCCAATTCGGCTAGCGTCCCCTAAGCATTGGGGATATTGTGCTGTTTGTAGCCGATAAATCTTTATCTTTTATACGTATAAACTTAAAATTGCAGCATTCCATAACAATAATTGCTTGGCTCTGGGCAACGGGGTTTCTGGTGTGGGTTCTAAAAGATCGATACGCAGATAATTGCTGACGATCGGGTTCTCGTAGGCCATGGCCCAAAGTTGCAATTGATTTTGGCTGACAACATGATGAAAATTATCAGTCATGCGGGTGATTGTGCGCGTCCAGCGCAGGCTAGCGGGTAGCTTATCGCCAATAGCAGCCCGCAGAATCCACCGCCCCCATCCATCGCGACGCTTTAGGCGGATGGGTAGATTGACAGAATACTCAATCAGGCGGCGGTCGGCTAATGGATGCCGAAAATCAACGCCAAAGGCCGCCATATAACTCGTCCTAACATCACCTGCAAGGCTTTGGAGCGATTGCTGAACGCCAAAAATATGTCCGTCACGCTCACTCTTAAAAACATCAACTGGTATATAAGGCATTGTCTGGCGTAGTTGGGCTGCATAATCGGCGTTGTAACAACTAAAATCGGTGGCCCGCATCGCCAAATATCGAGCAATTTTGTGTTTTAGGCGTTGTGGCATCCATCCAGAGACAAAGCTAGGAATAGCCAACCTTGTATAACGATCTCCTGTGGCTTTGTGGATAGCTTGAACGTTGTTCCAAAACGTAAATGGGTGGCTTTGCCGAGCTACACGCGATAATGTGGGTGTGCCATAGTGCCGAAACAGGCTGCTTCGATAGCGTTCTTTATTAAGCGGCGACTCTTTATCAATGAGTTCATTCACCACTGTGTCAAATGCTGCCCAATCGCCTTGCAGTGCAAGTTCATTAAGATACGCATAACCATCCGAGATCATGGTATTGCCGTCATGACCAGTCAAAACAACTTTAATATCGTTTGCATGGGCAGTTTTGGCGATCTGCCACACCACAAAACTGTTGGCCGCATGATAGAGATCATCAAAATAAGGACGGCTTTCGCGCAAAATGTCGGGCAAGTTTACTGTGTCAATGCGGAACAAGCGTGGGTCTGCACCGATATAGCTAGCCGTGGCGAGGATGGTCGCTTCTTCATTGCTAGTGGGCACAGCAGGCATTATGCCTGAAAAAGTTATCAATGGCTCATTAAGTAAGTCGGATGCCACCGCTGCCACTGCTGATGAATCTAGCCCACCACTAAGCTCTGAGCCGACCTTGTGGGGTGTATCCAAACTATTTTTTACGGCTTGGGTCAATAGCTCCCGCAATTCATCTATATAGGCTTCATCAGATGAATAGTGTGGGCCAGTGGTGGCGTGCAAGTTCCAATAGCGCCAAACCTTTAACTGACGATTGCGATCTAGTTGTAAGCAATGTCCTCCTGCTAGACGCTGAATATGCTTATAGGTTGTTTTTTCATGTGGGGGACGTTGCTTTAATAAAAAGTGACCAATATAAATATCATCTAGTTCATCATTGAAAAATGGCAATACTTTTAAGGCTTTTATTTCAGAGGCAAAGGCAAAATAAGGCGCAGCAAACAGATAAAACAGAGGTCGCAGGCCAACATGATCGCGCCCGATGAATAATTGTTGGTCTTGGGTATTCCAAATGGCGAAAGTAAACTCACCCACAAAATGATCTACACATGCTGGTCCCCATTTTTGATAGGCACGAACAATAATTTCTGTGGTGCTAAGCGCCGCATCGTTATCGCCCAATTGTAGGGTTTGGGCAAGGCTAGCGCGGTTGGCTAAACACGCATTATGGGTGATCAAAAATTGATTGATTTGGGCAGGAAGCTGATTGTTATCGTTTATGTGGCTATAAACCAATTTTTGGTGGGTTAGCGCGATAGAGGACTGTTCTAGGATTGCTTGCCCATGAAGCCCATAGGGTGCAAGCGTTTGATGAAAGCGCGAAAGCACAAAGGGATCAATCGGTTCATCATGAAGATGCAAGATGCCACCGATAGCGCTCATAATATTTTTATCCTAGGCATGTTTTCAGAGAATATTATTATCAACAGTGGCGCTGGCTTCCACCAACGCCACTGTTTAGCTTATTAGAAACTACGGTCGCCACCACCGCCGCCGCGGTTGCCACCGCCGCCGCCACCAC
>CAZLPC010000124.1:4365-8027 GCA_964561305.1 uncultured Anaerolineae bacterium | reverse complement strand
CAGCGAGTGTTAATCCGCAGAACTAAGGCCAGATAATTTTCTATTTGGCCTTGGTTCATTAAATGTTATAATCACCTTAATTCATATTAGTAGAAAATACTTTCGATGGATATAAAACCAGCGCAACCAGCCACACCTTTTTGGCACTATGTCGTTTTTTTTAGTGTTTTAGCCATAATACTGGTGGGGATTTTTGCTAACCTTAAAGGAGTAGGTATAGATTGGGAAGAATCTTATCACCCTGCTACAACTAATTTTTTTGATTATTATAATCACTCTGATTTTGCTGGGTTTCCGTGGCTATTATTTTTTATCCCACATGGTCTTTTACCTATTGAATTAGGTGATGCAATCAATATGACACTTAACATCCTAATTCCTTTAATGGTCATCATGCGCCTAAAAGGTGGGTGGCAAGCAGTCGTGTTGTTATATACCTCACCATTTTTTCTTGATTTAATGCGAACCAATAATGTCGAGTGGATTCCTTTAACAGCTTTATTATTGCCTCTATGGGCGGGTTTACCTTTTTTAGTGGCAAAGCCTCAAACCATCGGAGGAATAGCTTTTATTTGGCTGAAGAGACATTGGCGACGACCTAGCTGGTTAGTGCCAACAATAGTAATAATATTGGCTTCAATTGCTATTTGGGGAGTTCAAAAACCAATTGAACAAATCCAACAATATGATTTATTAAATGTGCCATGGAATTTTGCCCCATTTCCATTTTTTATTCCATTGGGCCTATATTTGCTATGGAAGGCATGGCGAAAAGACGATGAATATATCGCTGCGGCTGCCTCACCCTTCTTAGTACCCTATTTTGCTCCCTATAGTTTAATTCCTCTGATGACACTCTTGGCTTGTACTCGTCGTCGCGAAGCCTTTTACGTTTGGGCCGGCTTTTGGATTTATTTTATTGTTGAAGCCCGACGCATTGCTTTCATGGGATGAAAGTCTATCGTATAAAACTTATTGACAAAGAGCATGTCCAACTTGGGCATGCTTTTTTGATTTAGTTGTAAATGTCAGGTGCTATAATGGTAAAACGAACGGAGGATATAATGGCAAGCTCAGTTGTCGTCAAAGATCTCGACATTTTCGGTGGGATACCCATCTTCAAAGGGACGCGAGTTCCCGTAAAGAATCTGATTGATTACCTAACCACAGGCGAAACGATAGATGCCTTCTTTGACGATTTTCCAACTGTTACATGCGCTCAGGTGATAGCCTTTTTGCACGAAGCAGAAGCGATGATTGCTTATTGAGATTCTTATTGAATAGCGACATAAAAATTTACTGACGAAGAGCGGGCCTAGTTTGTGTGTGCTTTTTTGTTGTTAGATGAACAGTTCGTTAAAAAACTAACGGTTAAAAGCCCCTTTAGCTGTGAGAATTCTGAATTTTCTAAACATTCTTTTGACGTATGCAAGGGATCATAGTAGACTAAATAGTATCCTTGTAGCAATGAAACACAGTAGATTGCTATAGGGAAATTCTACTCAACCAAGGTGATGTAACAAACAAATGGATCAAGAATATCTAGATCGTCAGCCAGATGATGTTCAACCCAACGATGACCTTTCGGAAATGGAGTTTTTAGAGCTAATCGAACAAAGTTTCGATTATCAGCCCCCCCGGCGCGGCGAAATCCGTATGGCCGAAATCCTCCAAATCAACCGTGTACGCAATGAAATAATCGTCGAGTTGATCGGTGCAAAACAAGATGGTTTGGTCACCAGTAAAGACCTAGACCACCTTGACCCTCGCTATTTGGACACGCTACAAGTCGGGATGCGCGTCCCTGTTTTTGTATTACAACCCCGCGACCGCGATGGTAATCTCATCGTTAGCATCAACATGGGCTTGCAACAAAACGACTGGGAAGATGCCACCAACCTAAAAGATGCCGAAGATGTTGTGCCGGTGCGTGTGGTTGGCTTCAACAAAGGTGGTGTGTTGGTGCGTTGGCGTAGCCTAGAGGGTTTTATCCCGGCTTCGCACATGGTCACCGTTAGCCCCACCATGCAAGGTCAAGATCGATCAGACTCTTTAAATGATCTCAAGCGTACTGGCGATCCTTTAAATGTGAAGGTTATTGAAGTAAACCCAGAGCGCCGCCGCCTCATTTTTTCTGAGCGCGAAGCCCAACGTGAAATTCGTGCCCAGCGTAAAGCCGAACTGCTCGACTCGTTGAGCGAAGGCAAGATTGTACGCGGCACAGTAACGGGCCTGCGCGACTTTGGCGCATTCGTCAATATTGGTGATGCCGACGGCCTAATTCACGTTTCAGAATTGGCTTGGCATCGGGTCGATCATCCCAGCGATGTATTAATTGTGGGTGATGAGATTGACGTATTTATTTTGAACCTTGATAAACAAACCAACCGTATCGCCCTTAGCCGCAAGCGGTTGTTGCCCGACCCATGGGAAAATGCCGATGGCAACTATCATGAGGGGCAATTGGTCGAAGGCACAGTGACCAATGTCGTCGAGTTTGGTGCGTTTATCGCGCTAGATGATGGCTTAGAAGGCTTGTTACATCTTAGCGAAATGGGCGATGGCTCGTTGAAAGAACCCCATAGCTATGTGAAGAAGGGGGATCGGCTGCAATTACGGATTAGTCGCCTAGAGCCAGAACGTCGGCGGGTGGGCTTTACCCAACGCTGGGGCACTGAGCTAGAAGGCGAAGCCGCAGCCGAAGGCAGCACTCTCGAAGCGGGCCCTGCACCCATAGCCGCGCCCGAAGCGGCTGCTGTTGTGTTAGCAACCAGTGAATCTGAATTGCCTGCGGCCCCAGTTAATGAAGCTTTGGCTGAAGCAGATGTGTCCGAGGTGCTCGATACACCGACCGATACTGAAACGGTGGCTGAAGCGGATGCTTCCGAAGTGCCCGATGCCTCAACTGATACCGACACTGCGGTTGAAATGGATACAGCTGAAGCTACTGTGCCGACGGATGCCGAGGAAACGCCCGAAGATGACTAATTTCTAGTCATTTGCATACTCTTTTTTAACAAAAAGCAGCCACTTGTGGCTGCTTTTTGTTAAAACTGTTTGACAAGCAGAAAAACGCGCTATATACTACTGGGCGCTTATTAAAGTACCCTATCGTCCGATAACGGTACGCAACCTTTTGCGTGCTATAGTGTTTCTGTCATTAAGACTATATAACTCCTATGCAATCTTATCGCTCAAATTTACCGAAACGACACGCGATCTTATACCAAGCCCGTGTCGTTTTTGGTGTTAGCACCGCCCTCTGGGGGGAGATTTTGTAAATGTCTGACATAACTGTACTACCCGATGAACAACTCGATTTCGCAACATTGCTCGAAGAATCTTTCAGCAAACCACTGCCAGAGCAAGGCGACATTGTAACCGGCACAATTTTGATGATCGATCAACAAGGCATGTTGATTGATATTGGCCTGAAAAAAGACGGCATGGTCACCAAGCAAGATCTCGAACGGCTGGGCCCGGTGGCGCATTTTACAATTGGCCAAGAAGTGCCCGTGATGATTTCTCGTATGGAAGACCGCAACGGTAACTTGGTGGTATCGCTTTCGCAAGCTATCCAAGCCGAAGACTGGATTCGTGCTGAGGAATTGATGAATGCCGACGAGGTGTATCATGGCGAAGTGGTGGATGCCAATCGGGGT
>CAZLPC010000124.1:1350-4355 GCA_964561305.1 uncultured Anaerolineae bacterium | reverse complement strand
GGTGGTATTATTATTCAATTTGGCAATTTGCGTGGCTTTGTGCCCGCCAGCCATGTCCTCAGCATTCCGCGCAATCTCTCAGAAACGGATCGCCAGCAAGCCATGAAGCGGCTAGTAGGCACTGATGTTCCGGTGAAGATTATTGAAGTCAACCAAAAGCGCCGTCGGCTGGTCTTTAGCCAACGCGAAGCCATGCGCGAACAACGGGCCAACATCAAAGAGCAATTGATGGATGAGCTTAAAGAAGGCGAAGTGCGTAAGGGCGTTGTTTCGGGCCTACGCGACTTTGGTGCATTTGTAGACCTTGGCGGTGCAGACGGCCTCATTCATATTAGCGAGTTAGCGTGGCATCGTGTGCAACACCCCCGCGAAATCTTGAATGTGGGCGATGAAGTGAGCGTGTATGTGATGCACCTCGATCAGACAGACCGCCGCATCGGGCTGTCATTAAAGCGCTTGCAAGAGAACCCATGGGTACAAGTAGACGAAATGTATCATATTGGGCAATTGGTCTTGGGCGAGGTAAGCCGCGTGGCCAATTATGGCGCGTTTATACGCCTAGAACCCGGTATCGAAGCGTTATTGCACAGTTCGCAGGTATCTAACCCTGCCCCTGAGGATGTACAAACCATTTTGCAGCCCGGTCGTCAACTGTTGTTGCGGATTATCAGCATTGAGTCCGAGCGTCAACGGTTGGGCCTTAGCTATGTAGATGTAACCGCTAGCGAAATAGAGATCTATGCTGCCGATAATACGCTCAATGTTGAGGATATTCGCATCGATCCTGATCTATTGCCACTAGAAGCACCTAGCGAAGTCGTAGAAAACGCAGTAGAATAGACTGTTATTGTGCTTTGGCACGACAAAATAAACTCGTAATCATCAGGCAGATATGCCTGTGCAATTGCCCTATACAGGAAGGTGGTGATAAAGCGTGGCCTATGTCGAACTCAAACCGAACGAATCGCAAGAAGCATTGCTAAAGCGATTCCGGAAGCAAATCGCCAAAGATGGCGTGTTGAGTACCGTGCGTCGTAAGCGTTGGTACGTATCAAAAAGCGAATTGCGCCGTATTCAAAAGAAAAAAGCGATCCGTCGTTCGCGTCGTAAGCAACGTAAGCAAGCACAATACGACTAAACCGCTAGCTGCTTAACCTCCTGTTAGGTAAGTGCATGTCTACCGCAACGACTCTAAAACGCAGCCCCAACTTGGCTGCGTTTTTGTATATTGCCAAAGACCTTGAATTGACGCAGCCTTATTTTGAATTGTATAGTAAAGAGACACAATAAATTTTCGCGGAGGATATATGGCGAAAAAAGGCAAAGACGAATCAAAAATTTCTGTCGAGGGAACCGTTGTCGAGGCCTTGCCCGACACACAGTTTAAAGTAGAGCTAGACAATGGCCATCGTGTATTGGCTTATTTATCGGGGCGGATGCGGAAAAACTATATCCGTATTTTGCTCGGTGATCGGGTGCGTGTCGAACTCAGCGAATACGATCTGAACCGTGGACGGATTACTTATCGGTTGCGTGACAATGTTCGTGGTGGCAGCTTTGAAGAAATAGAAGAATAGACGAGTCAGAAAGCCCGTCGCAACGTGCAACCTCAAACAACATACACCACTACATTACTAGTGATCGGGTTGTTGCTGGGCCTGTTGGTCGGCCTGATAGTTGGCTTCATTCCCGGTGGGGTAGCGGCGGGGCTGGTCGCAAGTAGCATAATTATTGGCCTACAACGCCGATTCAGAAAAAAATGATGCAACTTGAATTGCAAACCCAAGCAACCCTAGACACCGTTGGGGCCGAAAACTACATTCGTTATGGTGTGGTAGGCCCTAAACGTCAAGTCGTGGGGATAACTGAACCAAATCCAATACCAACATCGTTGACGGTGCAAATCAGTGTTCAATATGCCGCGCCAAGCATGGCTCAAGTTGTCCTAGAAAACCTGATTTTGCACCGCGTTCACCATGTGCCAGATCAGCAAACCACATGGGCTATCCACGACCCAGCCCAACAATTGCAAGTGGTGTGGGCATGGGACTTTTATCGAATGTTGAGTTATGTTCGGTTGCGCCTATGTGCCACAGATGAGGAATCGGTATTGTTTGGGGCCCTAAAAACGCTGCAACCTAATACTCATTTATTGTTAGATGTAAAAGAGCAGGCCGGCCATGTCCATCAAGTTCATTTACTGACATCTGCCCCTCAAATTACGGACGAATGTTTATAACCATTCTGTGCCAGTTGCGTTATAATCCTTTTGTCTATCCTACATAAAGGATGAGAAAAGAGGCAGCAACATTATGGCAGAACAACAAATGCGAACTATTAATATTAAAAAAGTGCTGGTTGCCAATCGTGGTGAAATTGCAGTACGTATTATTCGGGCCTGCCGCGAGTTGGGAATCCGTACTGTTGCAGTTTATTCAGAAGCAGACCGCGAAACCTTACATGTGCGCCATGCCGACGAAGCCTATCTGATTGGCAAGCCCCAGCCCCGCGAGAGCTATTTGGTGGTCGAAAAGTTGCTAGAAGTCGCTAGGATAGCAGGCGCGGATGCCATTCATCCCGGCTATGGCTTTTTAAGTGAACGTGCCCACTTTGCCGAAGCGGTTATTGACGCTGGCTTAGTTTGGATTGGGCCACCCCCAGAAGCCATCCGGATTATGGGCGATAAAGAAGAAGCGCGGCGTACCATGCTGGCAGCAGGAGTGCGTTGTATTCCCGGTACAACGCCGGGCGCAACGGTAGACGAAATGATCCGCGCCGCTAGCGATGATATAGGCTTTCCAGTGATGGTAAAGGCCGCAGCAGGTGGTGGTGGCAAGGGCATGCGCGTGGTGCATCGTCCCGAAGACTTGCCCGATGCCATTGCATCGGCCCGCCGCGAAGCTGAAAGCGCCTTTGGCAACGATACTGTTTATATTGAAAAATTGATTGAGGGTGCGCGCCATATCGAATTTCAGATTCTTGGCGATCATCATGGCAATGTTATT
>CAZLPC010000124.1:0-1340 GCA_964561305.1 uncultured Anaerolineae bacterium | reverse complement strand
ATTCACTTGTTCGAGCGCGAGTGTAGTATTCAGCGCCGCCACCAAAAATTGGTCGAAGAAGCGCCAAGTGTGGTCATGACGGATGAACTCCGATCTAAAATGGGCGCAATGGCGGTTGCAGCAGCGCGTGCCGTCAACTATGTTAGCGCTGGCACTGTTGAATGCTTGGTGGATAAAAACCTTGACTACTACTTTTTAGAGATGAATACCCGTATCCAAGTAGAACATCCCATTACCGAGATGATCACGGGTGTAGATTTGGTGCGCGAGCAACTACGGATAGCGCGTGGCCGCAAACTAAGCGTGCAACAAGAAGACCTTGAAATTAAGGGCCACGCCATCGAGTGCCGTATTAATGCCGAAGATCCCTATTTCAACTTCATTCCATCAGTAGGGCGCATCGCCACTTATATTGCGCCCAGTGGTCCCGGGGTGCGCCTCGATAGTGCCATGTATGAAGGCTATGAAGTTACACCTTACTATGACTCTATGCTCGCTAAGTTGGTGTGTTGGGGCGAGACCCGCGCCGAAGCCATTATTCGGATGCGGCGCGTTCTTGATGAATATAAGATCATGGGGCTAAAGACCAACATTCCTTTTCACCAAAAGTTGATGAATAGCCAACGCTTTTTGGCGGGGCGCTATGACACCAAGTTTGTGGAAGAAGAATTTACCATGACCGATAACATTGAAACGCAAGAACCCGATGTTGCGGCGATTGTTGCTTCACTGATTGAACATTATAGCCGCCAAAAATCGGCTCAAATTGTACAACGTAACGAGCGCGACACCTCTAACTGGAAGTGGGTAGCGCGTTACGAACGGATGCAACGCTAAAGTTGATAGTGGGTTTATTCAAACGCCGCTAGGGTTTTTCTGGCGGCGTTTTGGCCTTAAAAGAGGGGATGATCTAGTAGTACCGCACCCTCGCCAACGGTACTATGAATGATGCTCTGCACGCCTTCTATAACTTGCAAGCGTTCCTCGACGGTAGCCGCATCTTTGGCTTGCACCATTACATGCACATTCGCCCCCGCATCAATCGTAAAATAGCTCTCTAGCCCTTCTTTGCGCCAATCCATCACCGCTTGCATAATCCGTACTGTAACCGGATTCCAATAGAGGATCATCGGCTGTGAAGTCATGGCGATGACATGTAAGCGCACTGCTTCGCGTTCGGTTTCTTCGCCCAAAGCCGAAAAATTACGGTCTAGGATAGCATGGCGAATAATGCGTAGGCTCTCTTTGGTGAGATCAACGCGGGTTTGATTAAATGGGCTGGTGTTGACCAGCGCGTTGCCTTCTGCCGATCCGACAGCTTTATGCTCGGTTTGGGCAAT
>CAZLPC010000123.1:0-8094 GCA_964561305.1 uncultured Anaerolineae bacterium | reverse complement strand
AGATACGAAAGCCACCAAATGGCTCGGTATTTTGGGCCCCATTCGACGGCTCGGTGCGGTTAATGGCCGGATACGGCAGCGTTTGATAGCTGTTAAAATAATCTTCGGACAAGGGTGTGCCGCTAGTAGTACGCACCACTGTGCGATCTACACGCAAATCATAGAGGCTACTGAGTTGCAATAAATCGGTGGGGACAATGTTCACTGAGCGTGCATTAGACGACCATTGATAGGTTAGCGGAGCAACCACCCCGTTTGGCCCCACCAAATTAATGCCGTTTTGGGTGCTGCGATCTATCGGTTGCGAGAAGTTGATCGAGATAGTGGGATCTAATAAGATAAAGTTGTCGCTGGTCGTGACTGTTGCTGATTCAACAATAGGATCGGCAGTGTTGAAGCTAAATGTATAGCTTTCGTTCAATACCGAGCCATCGGCAGCTTCTAGGCCACCATTGACCGTGACAAAATATTCTGTGCCGCCTGCAAAGCCCGGATTGGGCGAGAAGGTGTAGATAGAGGCGTTAATCCAGCGGCCTGTGCCCACTGCTTCAGGCGAAAAACTGAGCGGTGCAGGGTAGTTCGGCTGTTCAGCGATGCTGCTCAATGGCACAACTGGTCGGTTGAAAATTATTGTCACATCATTATCTACATCAATGCTGTCGCTTCCAGAAGCGGGGATTACATCGGTTACTTCTAAAAAGCCGACACTTTTCACGTTGAGCTTAAACGGCTCGTTCATGGCTTGGCCGTCTATATCCACCGCAAACACTGAAAATTCATAAGCTGTGTTGCGGCTGAAGCCGTCTGCCGAGGGTGTATAGGTCAAAAGGCGGCCATCTTCATCCCACGACCACTCACCACCAGCTACATTGGGCGACACCGCAAGGCTATTTTGCGAATTGGTTGTGTCCATGGGGCGGTCAAAAATGAACAAGACGGGACTTTCTAGGGGCAATTCTTCGGTAGATGTGGGGCGTGTATCCACGACACGTGGCGCAGCCACAGTGGCGCTGTCTTGCCCAAACGCCATCGGCACACCCACAAATAACAACATTAACAACACGCCGATAAAGTATCGTTTAATTCTTGGCATGATCAGTCCTTACTAACTAGCGAACAGTCTACGTTGGACAGCTAAAACTCATTATGGCATAAATTCAATACTAGAGATGGGGCGCTAGTTGGGCGGTTATCCACCTCAAAGGTTATTCGGGAATCAAAAACAGGTCAGGTTGAGCCGACTCTAACTGATTTTCTTCGTTATCGGCCAGCCAATCATCAATCGCGGCACAGATCTCGGCATACAACAACACAATACAAAAAATGATGAACATCCACAACATAAACACAACTACGGTAGCCACCGAGCCATAGACCACACTAAAATTGGTGAGGCTGGATAAATACAAGACAAAGGCCATCTTGGCGAACTCGAACGTTAGCCCAGCGAGAATGGCGGCCGGCAAAATAGCATCCCAGCGCAAACGACGCGACGGAATGAAGCCATAGAGCATGGCAAAAATGGCGGCATTAAAGGCCGCCGGAACCAATAGACTAGCTAAACTGAGCCAAGTATTAAACTGATTGAGGAAGATAAGACCCAAGAAACTAAAGATAAGATTGGTGAGGATTGATGCCAGCAGAAAGGTCGCAAACGACAAAATCATGATGCCGCCAATCAAGCGCCGTTCATAGATTTTGCGCCCCACTGGGCTGTTAAACACCAAATTTAAGATTTTTTCGAGATTGCCAAACAAATTGGCCGATGACCATGCCAGCACCACTAGCGCAAATAAACTTGCCGAGCCGCGCTGCTCTAAGGCTCCTGTAACTGCATCTTGCAACACAGCGGCAGCTTCACTAGGAAAAAACACATTCAGCACATCTTGAATTTGGTTGCTGGCTGCGTCGGCATCTAGCACCAATGTCAGCACAACGATAGACAGCAACAACAACGGAAACAGCGAAAACAAGGCATAATAAGACAGTGCCGAGGCTTCGTGGGGGCCATATTTCAAGAAATTATCCACCGCCCGCGCAATCCGCCACAACAAACCGTTGGTAGCGTTGTTCAGCCAAATAGCACTACGCACCAATGGCCGAAAAAACAACGTCCAAACACGGAACCATATATTGTAGCGGAATAGGCGGTGCATGTGTTTTTGTCCCTACTTAGGCGTTAGCAAGGCGCTCGCCATATTGTTTTTTGTAAAATTCCAGATACTCGCCCGATTTGATTTTGCGCCACCACCACTCGTTGTCTACATACCACTGCACCGTTTGTTGCAGGGCTTCGTCAAAAGGTGTGCGCGGGCTCCAGCCAAAGTGCGACCGCATTTTCTCGTTGGTAATCGAATAGCGGCGGTCGTGGCCGGGGCGATCTTCTACATGCTTAATCAGGGTATCGGGCTTGCCCAATTGGGTCAAAATGCGGTGGGTAATTTCGATATTTTGGCGCTCGTTTTCGCCACCCACATTATAAATTTCGCCGGGTGCGCCTTGATGCAAGACCACATCTACCCCTTCACAATGATCCAGCACATACAGCCAGTCGCGCACTTGCGATCCATCGCCATAGAGTGGCAAGGGGCGGTCGTCAATGGCTTCTGTGACAAAGAAAGGGATCAATTTTTCTGGGTAATGATAGGGGCCAAAGGTGTTACTGCCGCGTGTGATGGTGGTGTGTAGGCCATGCGTCACCTGATAGGCGCGGATCATCAATTCGCCGCCCGCTTTGGCTGCCGAGTAGGGGTTGTTGGGTTCAAGCGGGTGCGTTTCGGTAAAGTGCCCTTCGGTGATGCTGCCATACACTTCATCAGTTGAAATATGATGGAAGCGTTGAATGCCTAGTTTGCGACACGCCTCTAATAGTACATATACGCCCACTACATCAGTCTGCAAAAATGCGCCGGGGTTAAGAATGCTGCGATCAACATGCGACTCGGCAGCAAAATTGACCACAGTATCAATGCTATGTTCTTGGCAGATACGTTCTACCGTTTCAGCATCAGCAATGTCGCCGCGCTCAAAGCGATAATTGGGTTCGTCGCTAACGGGCAACAAATTGTCCATATTACCGGCATACGTCAGCTTATCTAGTACGATGATGTTGTAATGGGGATATTTTTCGACCATATAGCGGACGAAGGCGCTGCCGATAAAACCAGCGCCCCCCGTGACGAGGATATTTTTCATTGGATAATCACTTTCGGGTCTAGTAAACGAACTTTGCTATAGTCGCCCAACGTTAATTTGTTGCTGAGTGGGCGGCGGTCGGCTACGTCCATATCCACATAGCGACCAATCAGGCTATCTTGTAGGCGGTAAGGAATGCGGCGGATGGTGCTATGCTCTAGCACCACACAACGCTCTAGTTCGGTGTCTTCGATTGTGCAATGATGATGAATGCTGGTGTAGGGGCCCACATAGCTATTGATAATGCGCGTGTTGCGCCCAATAATGGCGGGGCCACGCACCACACTATTGATGATTTCTGCGCCTTCTTCAATTAGCACACGCGCATCTACCTCTGAACGTGCATCTACTGTGCCATAATTGGCATAAGTCAGTTCTTCTAATACATGGCCATTGGCTTCTAGCATGTCGGGTGCTTTACCGGTATCAATCCACCAACCCTCATGCACATGTGGAAAAACGACATAGTTGTTGTCAATGAGCCATTGAATGGCATGGGTGATCTCTAGCTCGCCGCGTGCTGAGGGTTGAATGTTGTCAATGGCAGTAAAAACATGATGATCGAACATATAAATGCCCACCAATGCCAAATTTGAGGGCGGATTAGCGGGTTTTTCGATCAAATATTCGATATTGCCGTTTTCGGCCAGCTTGGCTACCCCAAATTGGCGGGCATCTTTAACCGCCTTTAGCACAATTTGGCTATTCCATTCGGGATGGTTGGCAAAATCGCTGATAAGGGGGCTAATGCCACCTTGAATCACATTGTCGCCCAGAAACATCACAAAACGCTCGTCGCCCAAAAAATCATGCGCAATTTTGACGGCGTGGGCCAAGCCCAAGGGCTCATCTTGTGGGATAAATTGAATGTTGAGATTGTCGTAAAGGCCGCTTTCTTCAACGGCTGCTCGCACCTGATCGCCTGTATCGCCGATGACAATGCCAATGTCCACAATACCAGCATCTCGAATAGATTCGATGACCCGAAACAAAACAGGCTTATTGGCCACTGGAATCAGCTGCTTGGCGTTGGTATAGGTTAATGGGCGTAGGCGTGTGCCCTTGCCACCACTTAAAATCAATCCGCGCATCGAAAAAATAAGTCCTTTCGCTTAACGATAGTCTAAATAAGTACGGTCGGGTGGTGCGTCCAACAAAACCGCCCCCAACAACCGAATGTTCACGCGCTCTAGTTGGGCTTTGGCGCGGATAGTCTGATCGCGGCGGGTATGATTGGCTTGGGTCGCCAGCAATATGCCGTCTAATTTTTGCCCCAACACCAGCGCATCGGCCCCCACCAATACAGGGGGCATGTGAAAGATCAACACGTCAAAATCAGCCATTAGCCGTTGTACTACGCTGTCTAGCCGCGACGATGCCAACACATCTACCGGATTGGCGGGCAGCGGCCCACTACATAAGACACGCAAACCCTCTACATCGGTTCCATTTAGGGGGGGATTTTCTACAGTGGCGTTGTCTAAGAGCATAGAAGTGAGGCCAGTGCTGCTGTCCAAGTTCCAGAAGGTGTGCACGGCTGGCCGTCGCAAATCCCCCTCTACCAACAACACGCGCCGTTCGGCTTGGGCAAAGGTCACAGCAAGATTGGCTGCGGCAATGCCTTTTTGGTCATCTTTAGCCGCCGAGGTTACGCCGATAGTACGCAAAGGCGCATCGAGGTTGCTAAAAATTAAGTTTGTTCGCAGCGTGCGATAGGCATCGGCGGCGCTGGAACGTGGGTCTTGAATGGTGATTAGGTTACTCATTGGCAGTTTTATCTCCCACGATCCGATTGTGGAATAGCAGCTAATACACTTGCACCCATAATACGCTCAACATCATCAGCACGCCGAATGATATTGGACTCTAAAAATTCCAATACAAAGACGATGAGGCCGCCAAGTATAAGACCCAAGATAGCGCCTGCCAACACATTCACCCGCGTATTAGGTCGGTGGAGGCCATAGGTGGCGGTGTCTAGCAATTGGGCATTAATGCGGTCTTCGCGGCGTAAATCGCTATTTTCTTGGCCCCGCCACTCGACCAGCTTTTGGCCCCATGTTGTCGCAATGCTGGCTGCTAGTGGGCCATCTTCTAAATCTACTGAAATTTGGATGATCAAGGTGGTAGAGTCTGAGGTGATGGTGGTATTCGAGCGCAAGTCGCCGGGCAGCATATCTAACGATAATTCGTTGATAACTTGGGCCGCAATTTCGTCGGTGTATAGATATTCAACAAAACTTTGTAACAACACGCGCATGGTCTCGGTGAGACCAAAGTCGTTACGTCCCGGAAAATGGAGCACTCTTTGATTGGCGCGATAGATTTCGGTTTGGGTTTGGCTGAAGCCGTAGGCCGCCCCCGCGGTGATGACGGCCGCCAAAACGACAATCCACCCGCGCCGATAAATTACCCGTAGATACTCTAACAAATTCAAGTTCAAACCTCCGCATTGGCCGAATTGTGCGCCGCCATTATAGCGGATGTCTGTAAATTTGCGACGGGTGGTCTATCGCTGTTAGCCAGTCAGTGCCATTTCACCAACCAAAATCAACATAAGTCTTGCCTTCTAAATAGTCTGGAAATGTGAAGATAGCCGTCACTTGTAGCCAGCACCAACCATAAAATGGTCGTGTTGCTCCAATACGTAGCCATACGTTCCATTTTTTCACCATACGACGCAAGACCTCTTCATGGTTGTATTGCCGCCCTTCGTATTTGGCAATTGAGGCCAAAAAATTGAGATCGTTAATCGGGATATTGAACAATGTGCCTATTGCATCAACAAATTCTAGGCGATATTGAAAACCACGTTCCTTATCGCGGTGTTTGCGTCGTTCGACATGATGAACCTCAACGGGTTTGATAGTGCCAATTGAACGGCTATCCGTACCCGCTTCAAAATTACTATTGCGGTGCAGGGAGGTCTCAAAAATATCTTCTACACAATCAAAGGCTGTGCGCCCAAGGACATTGAGCAATTTTTCATCTGTGGTGATCCGCAAGAATTGTGTGGGATTTTCTAAATGCCAGAGGTGATCTTCAACGTGTGGCTGTTCTAAATCTGACAAAGGCTCTACAAAAAGCTCATACACACCACGCACCCGAACAGGGCTTGCATTTGACAAGTCGAGGTGCTGGCGTTCTAAGTGGTCATCAACCACCAAGCGCACCAACGCCAATTGCGGGGTTAAACCTGTCAAACAAACGCGATCTCCGCGCATCAGGGTTAAATCGGTGATCAGTAATGTCTCTTGTTGCATCGTGCTTTGCCTACTTCAAATGAATAACTTCCACGTTTTGCCACTGTGCGGCCAAATACTCGGCAACCAAGCGCCGATGACACTGATCGGGTTTGTGTTCGCTACACAGCAGACAAACCCGATGCTCCCCCCACCATGCTTGATCGAGTGTGTTGATGAGATTGCGCTCGTCTAGCAAAGCCTTAAAGCGTGTTTCATAAGCGGCCCAATCTTTGTCTTGACGATAAGTATCAAGAATGTCGGCGTTGGGGGCCATCGTTGGCCAGTGACTGTATTCACAGTCTAACATGCGTTTTAAGAAATAGGGCAAATCTTGTTGTTTGGCAAAGCCACTTAGTTGAGAGTTGGGGCGTAGACGGGTATCGGCCAATACAGTTACCCCATGCTGCTCTAGCAAGGTGAAAAATTGCTCGGCTGTTTTTTGGGTAAAGCCAATGGTAAAGAGTTGAATAGGCATTAGTCGAACAATCCTAACTGGGTGGGGATGTTAAATTCTTGGGGATCGACTATTTGTAAGTCGCCATTACTTAAAATATGGGCCACTTGCAACTCAAGTTCTGTAATGCGGTGGGTTCTATCAATCAATGAGCGCGTGATCAGATGGTGGCGATGGCAATGGCGCGGATCGGCCTCGGCACACATCATGGCGATATTCTGGCCGCTCTCTGTCAACACTGCCAGCAAATGCAACAGCCCTTTTTGATAGTGGTCGGTTTGCATCAGCTTCAGATAATCCACCTGTTTCAGATAGGCCTCGCGGCGCAAGTCGCCCTCATCGGGCGGATCGCCTTTATACACAGCTTCATCTTGGGGCCGCCCGCCCAAATATTCGCCAGCATAGCGATAGTCTACCCCTGCATTGGGCAGCCAGTGTTCAATCTCGCGCTTGTTAAAGTGTGGCACATAACGACTATAAGGGGCGCTCCGCACATCCACCACAAGCTGAATGTGATGTTGGGCCAACAAGTCTAGCAGGCGGTCGGCGCTGTAGTTGCTGTGGCCAATGGTATAGAGCGTGTGGGTCATTTAGGAATTTCTCCCAAAACCACCACATCAAGCGCCTCTAGGTCACGGCGGGCATAAATGCCATCGTCCAAATAGGCCGCCAAGTATGCCAAGCCGATTCCTGCAATCAAGCCAATCACAATTTGGATCAAGGGGCGTAGGCGCGAGGTAAAGGGTGGGGCTGTTTGTACAACATTGATGTCATCTAAGGGGATAATCAACGCTGGTTCGGTAGCCAGTTGCGGAAATATATTGGCCGATTGGGTTTGCAGTACAGTGATGCTGGCAGCGACGATCTGTTCTAGCTCGGCCTTGTCGTCCCAGCCATAATATACCACCAAGACGCTACGGGCCCCATCGGCCCCAAAAGCTGGCCGCAAATCATCGGGCACAATGGTCAATCCCTGCGCGGCCAACTCTGTACTCACGGCGGCGGCAAAACTGCTGCTGGTAATCCATTGGGGTAAATTGACCACTAAGTATTCAGAAGCCAACCACGGCACATAAGCGGTGTCTTCATACGTGCCACTGCGGGCCAAGTTATTTTCGGCAGCGGCCAGCGCATTGGCCGCACTGGGTGGCGCGGCGGCGCTAAAACGAACGGTTGCGCCATAGGTTTCTGGTGGCGAGA
>CAZLPC010000122.1:0-8100 GCA_964561305.1 uncultured Anaerolineae bacterium | reverse complement strand
TAGGGAAAGATAGTCGCATGGGCATCCTCACATTGCTAGGCAAGATATATCATGCGGCTATCGTTTCGATAGATACAGAAAGGCTTTGACATACTCCCCATGCCTAAAGGCAGGCGATGCTTGCCATCAACAACGGTCGCGGATGAAGCCCGTCTTACACCATCTCCGACAGGGTTGATGCCCCAACCCATGATTTTCTAATGAGGTTCCCCGATTTTACTCGTAGTGAACCTCATTAAGTATTGATATGATACTTCATTTGAGGCGAAACACTCAAGCGCCTTACATCCCCATCGCTAAAGCAAGGGGCTTTACGGCGCATCTGGTAATGGATCTACAGACTGTTGTTTAACTTTCGTTCAAGTCCCAGTCGAAGTCCATATAATCTGGCGAATCTACTTGCTTCAGGCTAAGCCCCAAGCGACGTTGATTACGGTCTATCTTTATTATACGCAGTGTCAAGACATCTCCCTTACTAACTACTTCGCGGGGATGACGCACACGATGTTCTGATAGTTCGCTGACGTGTACCAAACCTTCGATTTCTGGGTGATCTACCAACCGAGCAAAAGCACCAAATTTAGTGAGTTTTGTGACCGTTGCTTGAATCAATTGGCCTTTGCTGTATTGATCGGCTACTTGCTCCCATGGGTCATCACCCAAACGGCGCATACTGAGGCCAATACGGCGGCCTTGCCGATCTACGCTAATCACCTCGACCTCGACCTCTTGGCCTACCGCCAGCAGTTCGTTAGGGTGGGTGACATGTGTCCACGACAACTCGGTAAGATGCACCAAGCCATCGGCCCCGCCCAAATCTACAAATGCGCCAAAGTCAGTGAGGCTTGTGACAATACCCTTACGGACTTGTCCTTTTTCTAGCTCATTAAGCAGTTGGGTTTTGCGCTGCTCGCGAATTTCGCGGTTGGCAGCTTGCTCTGACAAAATGAGCCGATTGCGCGACCGTTTTAGCTCGACAACCTTCACATAGATGGTTTCGCCCAACATGCTGCCCCAGCGTTCTTCTGGGCTTTCGCTACGGGTACGCTCGCGGCGTTCTGGGCTAATTTGGCTGGCGGGCACAAAACCACGCAAGCGCCCAAACCGCACAATCAAGCCACCTTTGTTATAGCCCGACACTTTGCCAGCATATACTTCTTGTTTTTCAAGATATTCTTCGGCGGTGCGCCAGTCGCTTTCTTCAAGTGCACGACTGATTGATAAGACGGCTTTGCCATCGGCATTAGCAGCGTTGATCACATAGACCAACACATCGCTATCTTCTTTCAGCGTTTCTAGTGTAGAACTCGTCAGGCGCTCTAGCTCGCGGCTATTAATGATGCCTTCGCCATATTCACCCAAATTGACTAAAATTTCGGTGGGCGATGTGCTAATCACCTTGCCTTCTAGTAAAACACCGCGCTTTAAGCCTGTGGCGCTTTCAGTGTCGTCTGCTTCGTCTTCTTCATCACCTTCGCTTGCACCCACAAAGTCATCATCATCATCATGATTCTGCTCGTCGGCATCTTCGGCCACAACCTCGGTTGGCGTGCTGCTGGTTGGGCTTTCTTCTGCACCATCGGCTTCAGGGGTGATGGTTGGGGTTTCTTCAATACCATCAGCTTCAGGGGTGGTGGTTGCTACATCTTCAACTTCAATAATAGGTTCTGCTTCTGGTGTTACAGCTTCAGATACGTTATTCACTGGTTTTTCGTTTTCAGCCACAGGACTTCTCGGCCTCCTCTAGTCGAGTTCTCTAGGTGCTCTTAGCAAACAGCAAAGAGCGATCGGAAACGGCAAAGATAGGTACATCACCGAATATAATTTGTATTTTACCACAAGCAGGACAGGGCCCATTTGTTAGAACCGCGTATAACATTCAGTCATTTTTACCAAATTCACAGCCGCTATAGTAAATTGTTCACCCAAATTATAGACTAAGAGCGAAAATTTTTGGTGTTATTTGGTAAGAAAGTACGCGGAATTGCCAATTGAATACTGCCCTTATCTTTGCATTATACAATGTGCCTATAGAGAATTAAACCCCAAACCAGCCCTAAGGTGTTGATGTAATAGCAAAAGCGGGTTCACTTAGTTTAATGTCATTTTTTGCCAAGTTAAAACATATCCTCGCAAAACTTATCCCGTCAAAATTAGTTGATTGGGGTACAATGCCATTGTTAAAAAGGTCACCTTAAATAGGATCACCTATGCGCGACTCTGCACATTATTTTGTATCAAGGCGTTTTCGACGCTTTATGGCACGTCTTTTGCTACTGCCTATTCTCATGGTCATGCTCTCGTTGTCGGTGGGTGTGAGTGTTGTCGAAGCTACCGATGGAATGCGTGGTAATCGGTGTGTGATACGCGAAGATGAATATATAGAACATGACTTTTATTTCTTTTGCTGGTCTTTGCTGGTCTATGGCACAGTTGATGGCGATCTCATTGGCGTGGCATCAGAAGTGACCATTACCCAAGATGCAGTAGTGACAGGCGATATTTTGGTGATGGGTGGCCAACTGCAAGTGCGGGGCGCAGTGGGTGATGATCTGCGTTTTATAGGCGTTGATTTGGATATTGAAGAGCCGGCCACCTTTGCGAATGATCGTAGCGATGTTACAGCCGCAGCTGTCAGTGCCGAAATTGCTCCCAATGTCACTATCCCCGGCGATTTATTGATGTTTGGTTATCAAGCACTGGTGTTTGGCAATGTGGGCGGCAATATTGACTTTCAAGGTCAGTCATTACAAATTCAGGGGCGCGTGGGTGGCAATGTTGATGCAATAGTCGGCGATTCGCGCCAAGATGTCAGCATCCGTACCATCCCATTATTGCCGTATTCAGTACGCCTACGCGATTATGGCTTATCCATTGAAAATGGTGGCATGATTAATGGCGACCTGCGCTATGAGGCTTCACAATCGGCCAATATTCCACGCGGGGTTGTGGGTGGCACAACTCGCTATGTTCAAGTGGTCTCGGCCCAAGACATTACCCGCGCCCAAGAAGCACGCACGTTTATCAGCATCTTTCGTAATTATCTAATTGAAGTATTGCAAGACATTATCCCGCTAACAATTGTGGGGTTGTTGGCTTTGCAATTTTTCTCGAATACAGTCGCCGAGTCGGCCCGCCGCATTAGGCGAGCACCACCGTCCGTCATCAGTTGGGGTCTAATGCTGGCCATCTTGTTTTTCCCTGTGGCGCTGGGGCTGGTTTTGGTTAGCCTAATCCTCATTTTCTTAGTGACCATTGTCACGCTTGGTTCAATGACAATTTTAGTGAGCATTTTTTTGCTGGTGGTCAATTTAGTATTTATTTTTGGCTTTGGGTTTATTTTGCTCTATTTAAGCCGCGCCATTGCTTGCTATTTGCTGGGTGTGATGATTGTGAATCGGGTACGGTTTTATTTGGCGATGCGACACCACGATCCTGATGATCCGCCTATTTATTTGTCGCCGATTTCCTCTGCCCAACGCTGGATGTTATTGTTGTTGGGTACATTGGTCTATGGGATGATTGTCAATGTGCCATTGCCTTCACCTGTGCCACTGTTGATCTATGGCATAGAGTTTCTGACAATTTGTTCGGGTTTGGGGGCTTTGTTTATGTTGGTGCGCGATGCTTGGTATCGGTATGAACTGCGGCATGGGCTTGCACCGCGCCGCAGCTTTAACCTAGACACAGACATCATCGAAGACCGTGACACCCCCGTAGGGATGGATAACCTGCCCGAAGGTTTTGCAGGTTTTGACAACTGATGCAAGGGCTGGTGGCGCGGTGGCGCTCTCGACTTGGTTTTGGATGGTTGTTGTTGACCTTTGGCGAGTTTATCGGCTGGCAAAATCTCACAGCTTATAGGCCCCAAGATTGGCTGGCACTGATTATTGTTTATGGGGCCTTGGTGGGGATTACCTTAGATTTATTGGTACGATGGTACATGCTAGAGCGTATCAATATTTTGCTGACGGCGGGCCTCTTCGGCATTGTGCATGGCGCACTGATCTCAGCCAATTTACCGCGCAATTTGCCCCTTAGTATCATTGTTTTTGGCACAGCCACCCCTACCCTCATGTTTTTATTGGCATACGCCAGTTTTCGATTGTTGTATGCGGGCAATATCTCGCTGCGGGCTTTGTATATTGCTGCGCCTATTGTAGGGCTATTTTATGGTATATGGACGCGCTGGTTGCCCCAAACCGAAACAGCTACTATCCCAGAAACTTCACTCAATACACTATTGCCCTATACCATTTTGATGTTGGCAGTTTCAGGACTGTTATTGTTTGTCTTGCCTTTATCAACTCGTCTCGACCGTCTCGATTGGCTTTTAACACCCTATGAAGGCGCGGCCTGCGTGACGATTTTAATGGTGTTGCTGGTTACACGCGCCACTAACGACCAAATTTCAACATTTGCCCTCATCCTCAGCACCGTCCTTGTTGCCCTATTGATAGGATTAGCGCGTTTTTATCGCACCCTGTCCCCCATAAGCCCACGTTGGTCAATGCCAATTGCACCTAGCACTGCTATAACTATCCGGTGGCTGGTTCTGCTTGTGCCATTTGGTTTGGCGGCAATTCTGGGTTACAACCTACCCAATACCGATACTGATTCCATTCAAGCAACGCTGATGGTTGGAGGGTTACTATTTTTTGGTATTTTGTGGCCGCCGCTACTCTCGTTTTTTGTGAGTATGCAGGCCTTTATTGAATTGGGGAGGCAAGAATTTTGAGTGAACTGGATGCATATTATGCAAAAATGCAAGCCAACCAAGGCTGGCGAGTAATCTTAGAAAGTTTTGCCCGCTTTGTTGCACCCCAACCCAACCAGATTGTAGTGGATATTGGCACAGGGCCCGGTGCACTGGTCAATATTTTGCACCCCAGCCAAGCCCATGTTTATGGGCTAGATTATAGTTTTCCCCTTGTGAAAGCTGCCCGTTATAGTTATCCTGCGCTTGGTATGGCGTTTGTAGCGGGCGAATTGCCTATTTTGCCGTTTGCCGATGCGAGCATAGATATTGTCACGGCAACGAATGTATTGTATTTGCTAGACGATCCACAATCGGCGGTGATTGAAATTGGCCGTATACTTAAACCAACTGGCCAACTGATTATGCTCAATCCTTCGCCCAAAATGAGTGTTGCCGCCGCCACTACACTTGCCGATGAGCGACAGTTGACAGGCTTTGAGCGCGAAAATTTTGTAGATTGGGGCCAAGTGGCAGAGGATAATGTGCGTTGGTCTGTTGAAGCCATACAAGCCCTGTTTGCACCGGCCAATTTGGTGTTGCATGAATGGCGCGAACGTATTGGCGACGGTTTAGCATTATACGCACGCGGTATCAAACAATAGTGATCAGATGGGGGTCTTCAAAAAATAAAATGACTGAGCAAAAGCGTTTTCAAGATGTTGAGCGAATGATGAACGAAATCCGTGACGCGCTATCGTGGACAAATGAACGCCGCGAAGTGAACGAGCTGCGGGCCTTACAACTATTACTTGATCTGACCCGCGAGTTGCACGAACGCCGCGATATTCATGAGCGCATTACGCTTATCCTCGATAGCGTTATTGCTTTTGCTGATGCAGATCGGGCCTTTTTGATTTTGCTAGATGATAAAGGCAACCAACGCTTTAAGATGGGGCGCGACCGCACCCGCGACTATATTGGCCACGAGCAATTTACGCCTTCAAAAGGTGTTATCGAGCGCACCCTAGAACGCGGACGCACCTTGCTGGTTCCGGATGCCCAAGTGGATGACGAACTGAGCAAGCGCCAAAGCGTACAAGAGCTACACCTACGCACCGTAATGTGTTCGCCACTGATTACCAAAGACAACATTATTGGGTTGTTATATGTAGACAGCCAACATTCTTTGGGGCAATATTCTTCTGCACATGTTAATGTCATTGCCAGCTTGGCCGATCAGGCCGCGGTGGCCATTCGAAATGCTGAAAAATTTGATACGCATAGCTAACCATACACAGCCAATTGGTTGCGATTCTGCGCTATCGTTAGTATATTTGTTCGGGTACTTTGACCGACTGGCAACAGCAACCCCCATGAGGATGATATGATCGGGCAAACACTAAGTGGGCGCTACCGTATCGAACAATTTATTGGAGAAGGCGCGACAGCAGTGGTCTACCGTGCCTTAGATTTGCGTTTGCAGCGCCCGGTGGCAGTCAAAATTTTGCTGTCGCACGTTACCGAAACCACACGCAAGCGCTTTGAGCGCGAGGCACATGCGGCGGCCCGTCTCAATCATCCCAATATTATGGCTATCTACGACTTTGCCGAAGACAACGGCACAGAATATTTGGCGATTGAACTGATTGAAGGTCGTCCGCTCTATGAGTTTATTCCAGCCGACTCTGATTTGGTTGTAGAAGTTGGTTATCAAATTTGTGTGGCCCTAGAGTATGCTCATCAGATCGGCCTGATTCATCGGGATATTAAGCCCGCTAATATCAACCTAACCGCCGACAACCAAATTAAATTAATGGACTTTGGCTTGGCCATCCCCAAGCAAGGCGACCAAAAGCGCCTAACAGCCAGTGGAACAATTATCGGCACGCCGGCCTATCTTTCGCCCGAGCAAGCGCAAGGGCTTCCGCTTGATCCGCGCACCGACATTTACTCGTTGGGGATTGTACTTTATGAGATGTTGACAGGCTTGCTGCCATTTGATGCCGACGATATTGGCACAATTTTGTTGCAACAGGTGAAAAAGCCTGCCGAACCACCCACTAAGCACAACCCTAACATTCCGCAAGCGCTAGAAGACGTGATCTTAAAGGCCTTACAGAAGAAGACATCGCAACGTTTCCAAAGCGCCAAAGAAATGGGCGATGCACTCTATGACATTAAGCGCGGCATTGGGACTTCTACAAACGATGCCAACCGCCCCACCCGTGCCACTACTCCACCACGCACCGACGAGTTACGCCTTGTCTTGGCCGATGATCATGTGCTAACACGTCAAAGCATTGCCTACTTTTTAGATGATTTAGAGGGCATTAGTGTGGTGGGGCAGGCTTCTAATGGTGATGAAGCCTTTAAGCTGGTCGGTGAGTTAAGCCCAGATGTGTTGTTGTTAGACCTAAATATGCCCGGCACAAACGGCTTGGTAATTCTGCCCGAAATTCGCAAGGCCTATCCTAATGTGAAAGTTTTGGTGTTGACAGGCCGCGAGGAAAACGCGTTGATCATGAACGCACTGCGCTCTGGCGCTCATGGCTATATTCTAAAAACCAGCTCTGAAGATGATCTAGAACAAGCTGTTCGTGATGTTTCGACGGGGCGCTTGGTTTTGGGGCAGGGCGTGGCCGAAAGTTTGGTAGGGGGTATGGTTGGCCCCGCCACAACCGCCAACGATCCACTAGATCCTATGCAGAAGGACATCTTAACACTGGTTGCAGCCGGCATGAGCGATAGAGACATTGCCCACGAAGTGGGAATGCCCGAATCTGATATGCAAGCTACACTAATGGCCGCCATAGATGCCTTAGGCGTTGCCTCGCGCACCGATGCAGCGTTATTGGCCTTGCGGTCGGGCCTTATTAACATAGATGATGTGCAACGGCTTTAGCATTCGTGGGCTTGGGGTGCTGCTGGTGATCGGGGTGCTGCTGCAAGGCATCCCGATCACCAGCAGCGCCCAATCCCCCACACAATCCAGCGGATTGCTAGCCACCACTAACCCCACCGATGACGGCTTTGTTTTTATTGACATCAGCACTGGCGAACATTTTGAATTGTCATTTGGCCCCCAAACGCACCTTTTTGGTGATTTTTCGCCCGATGGTTGCCAAATTACTTTTATGCTAGAGCAAACACCCAACCGTTACGATCTGTTTGCAGCCAACCTAGATGGCAGTAACTTTCGCCAGATTATGTTGTTAGGGCGCACAGGTGCTTTGGGCTATCGCGTTTTCGAGCCACAATGGTCGCCAGATGGCGAACGTATTTTAATGACACTTATCCGCTATTATGATCCCCCTGACGAAGACCCCAAGCGCGAGTCACATATTGTGTGGGTAACACCAGACGGCAGCCCGCCCAACTTCTACTCGGTATCCGGCTATGAA
>CAZLPC010000121.1:0-8124 GCA_964561305.1 uncultured Anaerolineae bacterium | reverse complement strand
GCCACCTGTTGCTACACCGTAACCTACGCCACCGCCACCGCTAAAAATAGATGAGGTGACGATGCCCGCTTCATTGCTGAGTTCGGTGGTATTAAAGACCATTAGCATTTCATTGCTAGGTAGGGTAACTTCGGTGGTATAGGCAATTGTCAGACGATTTGCATCAGCATAAGCATAGTCGAGCGTAACGCTAATGTTGCCATCGGTTTGGGTTTCATTGAGGTGTGTCACTAAGCCTTCAGCGTCGGCAGCTTGAATACCCGCATCTTGGCGCGGATCATCGCCCGAACCGCCACCTTGGGCCAAAACAGCCATAACCCCTGTCACCATAACAGCAATGACAGCCGCTAACAACCAACCCCCGCGTGTACGCCGTACACGGCGGCTATTTTGTGGTTTTTCGAGTTGTTCTTGAATTGCATTCCAAAGTTCCATATCGTCTGGAATCCTCTCTTGGCTTATGTCATGTAGAAGTTGAGAAAAATGTTGATCATTCATACGTGATGCTCCTCTGACGGTGCAATTGGACTGATGTATAACGCAGCAAGTTGTGTTCGTAGCTTTTCACGGGCGCGGTGTAAGCGCCATTTGATGGTTCCTGCTGGGCTATCAAGTGCTTCTGCCATCGCTTGCACGTCAAATTCCAAATAGTAATGCATCACAATCACAGCCCGTTGATCGGCGGGCAATTCTCCTAGTGCTGTCCACACCTGTTCGCGCAGTTCGGCTTGCTCGACCAACAGATCAGGTGTGGGGGTAAGGTCGGGCAACACATCGCCAAGTGTTAGCCCGTTTGCAGAAACATCTAGCGGGGTCTCTAATGAGACTTCGCGGTTGCGCTCGACCGCTTTTACCGCATCATTAATGACGATACGCAAAAACCACGGCCCAAAGGGGCGTGCTGTGTCAAACTGATGAATTTTGTGATAGACCCGCACAAAGGCGTTTTGTACGATGTCTTGGGCGCGTTGTTGGTCACGGGTGATCAGGTCGGCGGCCCGCAAGGCTTTTAGCTGGTATAGCTTTACCAACACCTCTAGCCCGCCAATATCGCCTTGTTGCAACCGTGCAATCGCTGTTTGCTCATCCATGCATGAAAATCCTTGTTCATAATGGCCATCGCTCTTTACTATCCACAACCGCACCGATTGGTTGGCGCAGGTTGCATACATTTTTGCTTGGCCCTAAGATTTAGTCACCAAACACTCATTCAGTTTTGCGGCGGTGTAAATATGCCAATACCACTTATGATTCAAGCAGTTTCTGATGTCCAACGCGCCACGTCGCCATTAGAAGAAGTCGCCCCTATTGCCGCGCTTGAGCTTTTAACGGGTCGCAGCGTAGAAGCCTGTTCAGACTACAACAGTAGTATTGTTTCCTCCCCTTATCATCCTTTTGTTGCCGCTGTTCATGCCGCATTTAATGATCATCGTTCGTTGACCTTGTCGCCGGATATGCTATGGCTACTGATCGCGCAAGGATTTGCGCGTCATGTCAACGCGAATACCGAATCTATGCAAAAAAAGTTTGTATCCCATACTGAAAAAAAGATGATCAAGATTCAGCGCGACGATTTCATCAAGAATGACCCTAATAACCCGTGGCCAGAAGTGTTTAGCGAGTTTTCGGCGCAAATTCAGGGCTCTATCGGTGCTGAAAACTATGCCAATATCGTGACGCGCTTCTCGACCACCGGCCCCGTCGAACTGGCTGCCAACGAGATTGTGTTGATGGATGCCATGCAAAATTATTTTTCTTACGAATTCCACACATTGTGTGGCATTCCGGAAGTGCGCCTAGAGGGTACTGTTGACGATTGGCAACTGTTGTATGATCGGACGGTGGCGCTAGGACGGCACTATGAGTTGGGCTGGTGGATTGATCATCTCTTGCCGACCTTGAAACGCATCGCCCAAAATGCGCGTGGCAAAACAGATGCCGATTTGTGGTGCGATCTCTATAAATTGAGATCAGAAAGCGGTGGGCCCTACATCACTGGCTGGATTGTAGATTTCTTCCCCTATATCGAGACATCCGTTTATGTACACACCGAGACTAGGACGGTTGAGAAAGACTACAGCAAAATATTTGCCAATCTAGATGCCTATCATAAAGAACCAAGAGATGTGCAGAACAAATTTATGGGGGAATGGCGCTCTGAAGAGCAACAACTATTTGCGGGGCTAACTACTGAATATCTGCCGGGCAGCCTAAGTTGTGCGCCCTTCACTTGGTACTATTTGGATCAGAAGTATAAGATGGCATTGGTGGCTGGTTTTATCGGTTTTACCCAAGAACCCGACACGTTAGCAGTGCGGCCACATATCGGCTGGGCCGTTCACGAAGTCTAACATTGGCGGAGCAGAGGCATTGTGTCTTGACGCGCAGCGCCTGTCCTCCTATAATGCAAGTGTTCTGGGTGCTTAGCTCAGTTGGTTAGAGCATTCGCCTTACAAGCGAGAGGTCGGGGGTTCGAGTCCCTCAGCACCCACACAAACCCTCGGTCTGCATCTTGATGCTGCCGAGGGTTTTTTCGTTCGGTATAATAGAAGATAACAATCTGTTATTGAAAGGAACGAGTAACTTGGAAGATTTCTTGTTTCGTGGCAGCCTTGCCGACTATGATCCCGATGTAGCGGCGCTTATTGACTTAGAAGCGGTGCGCCAAGCCCGCAAGCTCATTATGATCCCCTCAGAGTCTACTATCCCGCAGGTTGTCCGCGATGCAGTTGGCTCCGTTTTTCATAACCTCTATGCCGAGGGCTATCCGCCACCACATTGGCGTAATAAGTCGGTCGAGGAATTGATGGACGTTGATATGCGTTTGGCCGATTTACGACGCAATGGTGGGGCGCGGTATTATCAAGGCTCTGAAATTGTTGATATTTTAGAGAGCTTGGCGCGGCGGCGCACTGCCGAACGGCTGGCTAATGACCGCATTAGTGCCGATAAATTATATGTCAATGTGCAGCCGTTGTCGGGTGCGCCAGCCAATAGTGCGGTTTATACCGCCTTAATCAATGTTGGTGATACCATTTTGGGCATGGATTTGCTGCATGGCGGTCACCTAACACATGGTAGCCCTGTGGCGCGCAGTGGCATTCAATACAACGCCATTGGTTATGGAGTGCATCCAGAAACCGAACAACTGGATTATGATCACATTTTGGCGCTGGCCAAAACACACCAGCCTAAGATTATCGTCGGCGGCTATACCTCTTATCCATGGTCTCCTGATTGGGATAAACTACGGGCTATTGCCGATGAAGTGGGCGCATATTTGCTGGCTGATGTGTCGCATGTGGCGGGCCTGATCATTGCTGGCGTGTTTCCTTCGCCGGTGGGCATTGCCGATGTAACCATGTTTACCACCCACAAAACGCTGGGCGGTCCGCGTGGCGCGGTGCTAATTACCCACAAAGCCGTCATTGCCCGCAAAATTGATCGGGGTGTCTTCCCCGGTGAGCAAGGCGGGCCCCATATCAATAGCATTGCTGGTTTGGCAGTGGCAATGAAACTAGCCGAGTTGCCAAAGTTTATCGCGCTTCAACAACAAACTGTCTATAACGCCAAACGCCTTGCTGAAAAATTGACCGAACGCGGCCTACGCATTCCGTATGGCGGCACAGATTCGCACATGTTGTTGGTGGATGTGGGCCGCATTCGTGGGGCAGATGGAACCCCATTTTCGGGCGATATAGCAGCGCGGATATTGGACATAGCGGGCGTGGTTGCTAATCGCAATACGATTCCGGGCGATAAAAGCCCCTTCAAAGCGACGGGCGTTCGTTTGGGCACACCATGGATCACCCAACGCGGTTTCCGTGAGCCAGAAATTGATCGTCTTGCCAATGCTATCGCCGATTTATTTCTTTCTGCCAAACCCTTTAGCTATGCTAAAAGCTATAAAGCCAAAGATTGGCGGGCTAAAGTGGATGCCGACACGCTTTTTAATGTACAACAGCGCCTGCGTCAACTGGCGACCGAAGCGGGCATTGACTATGAAATGCCTACCTTGACGGGCTATCATCATATTTCTGAGGCGGCTGCCGAGCATTTCCGTGTACTACCCAGTGATGAACCCTCTGAAAAATGGCGCACAATTGAAGTGAAGGGCAAAAATGCCGCACGCTTCTTAGAGGTAGCTACCACCAATCATGCGGGTGCTTTGCACTATGGTGAATGGCAACCGACATGGTTATTAGAACCGAATGGCAAACCCCTTTCGCAAGCTGTCTTAGAGCGCCTGACAGAAAATGTGTATTTGTTGCATGTGTCGCGCAATGTGGATGCAGCTGCCCAAGGGTTGACCAGCTTCTCAGATGGCTATACCCAAATTGACCCCCTAGATGTCTTTGCCAAAGTGCCGGGCCCAGTATCGGTGAGCATTTTGCCACATGCGGCGGCAGTGCATCGTTTTGAAGGCTTGCAAACTGCCGAGTCGCCCGCCAGTGGTTATGGGATTGATCCGAACAAGGCTTATTTTGTAGGCTGCAATGGTGAGCATTTAGATATTGGCGTACCCGATGCCAAACCTGCCTTTAGTTGGCAAGAACCCCAACCCAATGACTTGTTGACCACGCCCATACATGGCCTGCACAAAGAACTTGGCGCGAAGATGATCGAGTTTGCGGGCTACGACATGCCAGTGTGGTATTCGTCGGTGGGTGAAGAACATGCGGCTGTGCGTACAAGTGCTGGCCTTTTTGACGTGACCCACATGGGCGTTTTTGAGGTTACGGGTGTGGGTGCAGAGGCATTTTTAGATGCACTGACCACCAACGATGTGAGCAAACTGAAGCCCGGCAAAGCGCATTATAGCTATCTGTTGGGCGTGGATGGCCTGCCACTAGATGACATTTTCATCTATCGCTTGACCGATGAGCAGTTTATGGTGGTGGTCAATGCCTCCAATAACGCCAAAGTCTGGGCGTGGATCACGGCTGTTAAAGATGGCACTGTGCAGATCGATCCGCATCGCCAATATGCTGAAGTTGTAGGGCGCAATCAAGTAGTTTTGCGTGATTTGCGTGCTGCTACCAGCGGCCCCGATCAGCGCGTAGACATTGCCCTTCAAGGCCCCGCCAGTCGTGATTTGCTCTTAAGGCTACCCATGAGCGCCAAAGATGCCGCCGCCGTTAAGGGACTTGGCTGGTCATCCATCACGCAGGTTACGCTGGATGGCTTCGATGTTTATATTTCGCGCACAGGCTATACGGGCGAACGGGTGGCTTATGAGATTTTCCCGCACCCCGATCAAGCCGCTGCGCTGTTTAAGCGTTTGGTAGAGGCTGGGGCTGTGCCGTGTGGTTTAGCCGCACGGGATAGCTTGCGGATTGAGGCAGGGTTGCCCTTATATGGCCATGAACTCGCTGGCGACTATAATATGAATCCTGCCGATGCGGGTTTTGCTAGCTATGTGAAGCTGTGGAAGCCCTTCTTTGTGGGCAAAACGGCCTTTTTGGAACATGAAGCAGGGCGCGATCAAGTTTGTACACGCTTCCGTATTGATCAAAAAGGGGGCCGTCCAGCCCACGCTGGCGATCCAATCTTAGATCGGCGCGGGCGCGTGGTAGGGGTTGTTACTTCGTGCAGCCGCGACAAAGACGGCTTCCAAACCGGCCAAGCCCTGCTGAAGCTAGAATTTGCCCAGCCCGACACCCAAATATTGATCTATAGCAATGCCAGTCGCGCCACCAACGGCAAGTCGCCCGCCGATTTAGTCGTGGGGGATCGCACAACTGTACCAGAATTGGCGACGGTACTAACCCGCTTTCCGAAAGGTTAGTTGTTTTATCGTCTACAAAAATATCGGTGCTTAAACCATATTAAACTTGTGCTACAATCTTGGTCGCCACTGGCAAATACGACAGGTAAGGAGCGACCATGACTGTAGCACAGCCTTCTGAAGAAGCGAAGTTCCCACATCCCATCCCCGGCGCGGCGTTGGTCTCGCGTCTGCTGATAATGGGTGTGTCGCGCTATAAAGTTGTTGGCAAACACAACATTCCGCGTAATGCCCAATTTTTGATGACAGTGAATCATCTTTCTTATTTTGATGTGGTGACGATTGCTGCTGCGCTAGACAAAAAGACTTGGCTGGCGGCTTTTGCTGCTAAAAAATATCAAGGAACGTGGCTGGAACCACTTTTTCGGATAGGATCACCTGTGTGGATTGAGCAAAACGCGCCCGACCGTCGGGCACTCGCTGAGGCGTTAGCCCTCATTAAAGCGGGCCATAACTTTGGTATTGCCCCAGAAGGGCGGCGCAGCCGTACCGGGTCCCTGATTCAAGGCCTAGAAGGCGCGGCTTATATTGCCAATCGGGCCAATATTCAAATTTTACCAGCGGCTTTATGGGGGACAGAACGTGTGCTAAAACACCCCCGCCCCAAAGTGACGATTGCTTTTGGCAAGCCCTATCGCCTGCCTGAAGGCCGCGCCAAAGGCGAACAACTCAAAGAATATACTGACCGCATTATGTGTGGTATAGCTGCACTGTTGCCCGAAGCCTATCATGGCGTGTATGCTGGGCATCCATTAATTGAGGAGATGAAAGCTGTTGTCGGAGCGTAAGGAAGTTTTTGACATTGCAGGGTTTGATCCGACCCTATTAGATATTGAACAGATTAAAGCCCTTGCCCACAGCCATATCAATGCTGAACATCTCACACTTACCGATTGGATGGTTAAGACAGCTTATCGTGCCGATGGCAGCACCATCTTACGGCTCGATCCGCATGATATAACGCGCCTGCCATCATTGGCCATTAAAGTAAGAGCCACACCCGATTTGCGGCACGAGTACGCAGTGCTAGCGGCGCTTTATGACTTTGGCTTTCATATTGCACCCCGCCCGTTTTATGTAGATGAAACCTTGCTGATTAGCGAGTGGGTACACGGCGATCCGTTGCAACAGCCACCCGCACCCGATGATGACAATAAATGGCATCGGATGATGGCGGTGATGGGTGTGCCGAATAGTCTACCATTTGCCCAATATGCCAGCCGCATCCCGATGCGTGGTACAGCGCCCCATGCGCCAGCCGATATGTTTCAGCTTATTGAGGCTCAATTATCCCAACTAGATGCCAATAGTGCTGTTTATCCTCAATTGGCAGATTTAGTGGAGCGCATGAAGGCCCAAGTGGCCCCCCAATGGAACACGATACCGCCCACCACCCTTAATCATCTTGATCCGCGCTTGCACCATTTCATCTGGGAGGGCTTTCATATCCGCCTTGTCAGTTGGCAAAACGCCGATTGGTGTGACAGCGCGTATGCAGTTGGGCAATTAGGCGCTCATCCTGCCTATGAGGAAGTGCCACCCAGCCATTGGGTGTGGTATCGGTGGGAGCTAGCCCGCCTGACCAAAGACGAAACGCTAATTCCACGCGCCACCACCTATACCAATCTGATGTTGGTATATTGGGCAGTACGTTTAACGCGCATGGCCGCGTCTACAACAACAGATAAAGCAATACAACAGCTTATCCAACAGCGAGATCGTTACTTCAAACGCGCCAAACGCGGTTTTGTGTAAGCTAAAATGTAATTTGGGCTTTGATTTTTGTGCGAGACTCGCTATAAATTAGCACGATGCTACTGTTTCAATACAAACGCGATTCAGCGAAAGGATTTATCCCCATGGCGAGCAACGGCAATGGCAAACATGCACACGAGGCGGTCATTTTGGGCGCAGCCCGCACCCCTCAAGGTAAATTATTAGGTGATCTGGCAGGGCTTTCGGCGGTGCAGCTTGGCCAGTATGCAGTGCGGGCTGCCGTCGAACGTAGCGGCATTGATCCGGCCCATGTCAACGAGGTTATTTTGGGCCAAGTGTTGCCAGCAGGCAGCGGCCAAGCTGTGCCGCGCCAAGTGTGGGTGGGGGCCGGCTTTCCAGAAACTGTCGGCGGCATCACCGTCAACAAAGTGTGTGGCAGCGGCCTAAAAGCTGTGATGTTGAGCGCAAGTTCTATCCGTGCGAGCGATGGTGATGTGTATGTGGCGGGTGGCACAGAGAGCATGACCAACACCCCTTTCTTAAACATGACCCAACGCTCTGGCTTTAAATATGGCAACATCGAGCTAAAAGACGGCGTTTTTCATAATGGGTTGTGGTGC